>JAFUAK010000021.1 GCA_017460765.1 Prevotella sp.
ATGTAGCGTCCGTGGCCTTCAGCACCAGGGAAGGCAGGCACTTCGTCCTGGGCGGTTGCTGTTGCAGCACAGAAGGCTGTCAACAAGGTAAAGATATACTTCTTCATTTGTTTTGATATGATTAAATTATTGCATTCTCTTGAGTCCTTCCCAGCGCACATTCCAGGTGCCGTCCTTCGGAAAACCCGGGTTAAGCGGCTCCGTACAGCCGTCCCAGCCGGCACACATCATGGCGACAGCGGTCAGCAGGGCACCGTTGCCAGGCAGGTAGATGCGCAGACGGTCTGGAGTCTGGAAGTTATGGCCATTGGGCAGGTAAGTGTTCTTCTGGGTATCGATGAGCAGGGCTTTGAGGGCTGTGGCGGGATCGCCCAGACGGGCGGCAGCCATGGCAATCATGCCGTAGTCCCAGCCCCAGGTGGTCTGCCAGTTCCAGTTCTGCATCACCCAATCGAGGGTATGCTTCATCTTCTCTTTATTATATAATAAGGTGTAAGGAAGGAGACCGCAGGCACCGATTACGGCGGGGTGGTCGTTGTGGCATTTCTCGGCGAAGGTCTCCGTGGAGACTGGCTTGGCATTGCCTCCTACAGTATTGAAGGGCTCAAACCCCTCCAGTTCTCCGACATTTCCCAAAGGTAGTCCGGCTGTGTAGATGCCATCCTGCTCTGGGAGCGGGGAGAGGTTCCGGATGATGTTGTCCCACTGGGCGATGCGTACCTTGCCCTGACGCTCGCGCCATTGCTGGGCGACGCTGAGGCCATACTGCCAATAGGCGAGTTCGAAGGGGTGGTTGTAGGAGAAGTCCTTCGACATAGATTCCTGCATGGCGGTGGCTCCCTTGAGGATATATCGCTTCTGCTTGGCATCGTAGGTCACGAAGTCGGCCATGAATTCAGCCGTGGCCTCGACCTGCTCGCCGTATGCCTTTAGAGTTTCCTCCGAAGGGTTGGCGCGGTACATTTCTTCAGCGAGATAGATGTAGTGGGGCTGCTGCCAGATGAGGAAAGAACCCGTATTCGACGGGGCCTCGCCCGCCCAGGGGTCTGTCATCTTCATCCAGCGGACTCCCTTGAAACCCTGGCGCTCCGCAATCCGGCGAGCCACGGGATAGGCAGTCTCGTTGTACCAGTTCAGAATCTGCCTGACGACCTCGGGACGGTTCCAGAGGGCGAAGTCCACGACATGCCACCAGGTCATCTCGAGATGTGGACGGCCAAACCAAGTGTTATAGGTGAGGCCGCTCTCCTGAGGCGGCATGTTGTTGGTGCAGTTAATCTGGGTGAGATATTGGGAGAGAACAACGCGACGCTCCAGTTCCTTGGCACGTGGATCGGTGCACTGGCTGAAATCGACAATGGCACCCTGCTGCCACCAGCGGCTCCAGTGACGGAGGGTGGCCTTGTGGTACTGGTCGTATTCGAATGCCATGCTCCCAGTTGCGGGCATGGAATTCGAATACTCTGCCGAGACGGTGAGCACATCGTCGGTAGTGGAGAGTTCAAAGTGGTGACGGTCGCACTCCTGCAGGGTGGCATCGCCTTCCCATTCGAGGCGTACGAAGTATGTGGTACTGTCGAGTGTGCGCTCGATCAGTGCAGAATGGTCGTTTTGGGAGATGATGACAGACTGGTGTCTCTCCGGCTTTGTCCAGTCGTTGGCGTCATCGGCGTGTTTTCCTGTAGGATAGGAGAACCGAAGGGCCACAACGGCCCTCCGGTCTTTTAACAGGTTACTCTTGATTCTTGTATAGACGGCATCCTTGGCAGGATGGACACCTGTGGTGACTTCCACCAGTTCGCTGTCGGCCTTAAAGGACGATTCTATCTCTCCGTCCCAGAGTTTCTGCTCTTGGCGGATATGAGTCAGTGACTTGAGGGCGATAGGCTGGCCCTGTGAGTCTCTGAGGTCGAGCCCGATGGTGCCGAGATTCAGGCGGTGGGGATTCACGCGAAAATATTCCGTGGCTTCCTGATTGCGACCGCCCTGTTTGTATTCAACGGCATAAACCTCCTGATGGCCGTGCCCGAGGTCGAAAGCCTTTTCAGATTCCGACGCCGTCAGGTGGCTGGTGTTTTCGAACCTGTGCCAGCCCCAGTCTGACATGGTGTTCAGGGGCACACCTGCCCCGTATTCAAAAGGGAACGACTGCAGACCTGTTACGTCTACCGTGGCAGCGAAGTGTCCGTTGCCCACGGAGAGCGAGGCCAGGTCGTTGGCCTCCTTGATGATGGGATTATTGCGGTTGACGACGGCACGACGGTCGATTGTGGCCAGCGTGTTATCCACGTCATAGCCCATCTGCTCCATCTCGAGCGAAGCCCAGATGAAGGGGCCTACGCCCTTGGCATCATTGTCGCGGATAGGTTCCGACAGGTAGTAGTTGAAACTGCCGTCGCGCCTGGTGTTTTCCTTGACGCTGCCCTTGGGGTTTACTTTCTTCATCGCAGCCTCCACCTCGGGCGTGGCAGCGGGACCGAGACCGGCCACGGCACAGCACTGCGTCAGTGAGATGGTCTTATCCTCATTGACGCGGATGAAGTTCTTGATGATGCCCTTATAGGCCTTCACGCCGGCATCGCGGTATTGCTCGCCGACATAGCCCTTTCGGTAGGCTTTCAGTAGGGCGTAGGTGAACATGGCCGAGCAGGTGCTCTCCAGATAATTGCCTTCGCGGCCCGGGGAGTCCATCACCTGATACCATACACCCGTCTCCTTGTCCTGCCACTTCAGGATGGCGTCGAAGTCTTTTACGAGCAGGTCGATGACCTCACTGCGACGGGCATAGTCCTCAGGCAGGGCATCGAGCACCTCGATGAGGGCCATCGTGTACCAGCCCTGGGCGCGTCCCCAGCAGTGCTGGCTCAGTCCCGTCTCCTTGTCGGCCCAGAAGGTCTTGCGCGTTTCGTCGTAGGCATGACGGTTCAGACCGGTCTTGGGGTCGAGGGTACGGGCGTAGGTAATCTTCAACTGGTTTACGGCATCGTCGTAGATCTTCGTCACGGCACCCTTCTTGGCATCCTTGGCCGAGGTGGTGATGGGGGCCGTGAGCACGCGATAGGGCAGACCCATGAAGATGCCGTCGAGCCACACCTGATAGGCGTAGATGGCCTTGTGCCAGAACACCTTGTCGGCAATCGTGCGCGGCTGGTCCTGCAACTGCTTCATCATCGTCTGCATGGCCTTCAGGTTCTTGGCCTCGGGCCAGTTCTGATACATGCGGGTCACGAAGTGGCCGGTACGAATGTTGTCGAGATTATAGTCCAGGATGTTATAGCCGCGGATGTCGCCGCTGGCATAGATCATCGTGTCGGTATATTCCTGACAGTACTGGCGGATGGCCTCACCGCCGTATCTCAGATAGGTGTC
>JAFUAK010000160.1 GCA_017460765.1 Prevotella sp.
CTCTTTTTTGCAGTTTTTACACTTATTCTTGATGTAAATCAAGCTACTCTTCCTTCAGGTGCACCTCTAACTGCAATTCTTCCAGCTGTTTAGGGTCTAATTCACCTGGAGCATCGAGCATGACATCGCGACCACTATTGTTCTTCGGGAAAGCAATACAGTCACGAATACTGTCGAGACCTGCCATGATGCTGACAAAACGGTCGAGACCGAAAGCAAGACCTGCATGAGGGGGTGCACCATACTTGAAGGCATTGATGAGGAAGCCAAACTGTGCCATCGCACGCTCGGGAGTGAAGCCCAGAATCTGGAACATCTTCTCCTGCAGCTTTCCATCATGGATACGCAGTGAACCACCGCCTACCTCAATACCATTGCAGACGAAATCATAAGCTACGGCACGTACCTTCTCAGGAGCAGTGTCGAGCAAGGGAATGTCATCGGGATTAGGAAGTGTGAACGGATGGTGAGTAGCCATCAGGCGCTGCTCCTCATCGCTCCACTCGAACAAGGGGAAGTCGACAATCCACAAACACTCGAACTTATCCTTGTCACGCAGTCCCAGACGGTCGCCCATCTCCAGACGGAGAGTACAGAGCTGCGTACGTGTCTTGTTAGCTTTGTCGCCACTCAGAATCAGCACCAGGTCGCCATCCTTTGCCTGCGTCTTTTCCTTCAACTTTTGCCAAACCTCGGGAGAATAGAACTTATCAATAGAAGTTTTCACCGTTCCGTCAGCGTTGAACTTGACATATACCAAGCCCTTGGCACCTACTTGAGGACGCTTCACAAAGTCAGTCAGCTGGTCAAGTTGCTTGCGGGTATAATCAGCGCATCCGGGCACTACGATACCTCCGATGTACTCAGCCTCATCGAATACGGGGAACGTGCCCGTGCCTTTCAGCACATCCATCAGCTCGACAAACTCCATGCCAAAGCGCAGATCGGGTTTATCAGAACCGAAGCGACGCATGGCCTCATGCCATGTCATACGCTGCAACTTGGGCAGTTCCACACCACGAACCTCTTTGAAAAGGTGACGGGCCAAGTCTTCGAAGATGTCGAGCACGTCTTCCTGATCGGCAAACGACATCTCACAGTCAATCTGGGTGAACTCAGGCTGGCGATCGGCACGAAGGTCTTCGTCACGGAAACACTTGGCAATCTGGAAGTAACGGTCGAAGCCGCTGACCATCAGCAACTGTTTCAGTGTCTGCGGACTCTGGGGCAAGGCATAAAATTGTCCGGGGTTCATACGACTGGGCACCACGAAGTCACGGGCACCCTCGGGTGTTGAACCAATCAGAATAGGTGTTTCTACCTCAATGAAGTCTTTTGAGTCCAGGAAGTTACGAATCAGTATGGTCATACGATGGCGAAGCTCCAGATTCTTGCGAACAGCACTGCGACGCAAGTCCAGATAACGATATTTCATACGGATATCGTCACCACCATCGGTATTGTCCTCGATGGTAAAGGGAGGTGTCTGGCTCTCGCTCAGCACGTTCAGCTTCTCTGCCAGGATTTCGACGTCACCTGTTGGCATCTTGGCATTCTTCGACTGCCGTTCGCTGACCTTACCCGTAACCTGAATGCACCACTCGCGACCCATCTTGTTAGCCTGTTCGCAGAGCGTTGCATCCTTCGACTCGTCGAACACCAACTGCGTGATACCATAGCGGTCGCGCAGATCGACGAAAGTCATGCCACCCATTTTTCTTGTTCTCTGTACCCATCCGGCCAGCGTTACCTCGCTGCCAGCATCGGTAAGCCTAAGCTCACCACATGTTTTAGTTCTATACATATTTATATATGTTATATTATGTTCCGAGGCGCAAAGGTACAAAATAATTGTGAAATACCGATGATATTAAGCCACAAAATTGCCGAAATATTAAAATATTTAAAAAACGAAGGCCAAATGATACAAGTATCGGAGAAATGACTTACTTTTGCAGCGATTTATGTATTCACTTAAACCAAGAAGACAATGAAAAAGATGATACTGATGACGCTGATGCTGGTTTGTGGCATGACGATGTCCATGGCACAGAAGCCTGCTCAGATCAAGTTTGAAAAGACTACTCACAACTTCGGTTCGTTCTCTGAAAAGAACTCAAAGGTGACTTGCACCTTCACTTACACCAACGTTGGTGAGCAACCGCTGGTTATCAACCAAGCCATTGCTTCGTGCGGATGCACCGTTCCTGAATATACCAAGACGCCCGTTCAGCCGGGTGAGTCAGGCGAGATTAAAGTGACTTACAATGGTGCAGGCAAGTTCCC
>JAFUAK010000002.1 GCA_017460765.1 Prevotella sp.
ATAATTTAATTAATATTTAAATTTTAAATTTATTTACCCCTTTAAGGGGGGCAAATAATTAAATAATTAAATAAATTTAGAATTAAAAAGGGAGATTGTCAATCAGGAATTCCAGATAGGCATCTTTCCCGTCGGTATGGATGATATATTTCGGGTTGAATGCGGCCCTCGCTGCGAGGCTGCAGATCAGGTGCGTCGCACTCCTAAGGCTGGCCGTCGTCATCCAGACGGTAGTTGTCACAATTGTTAACGGCATTAGGAATAATTTGAATAAATTAGCATAATAATCAGAATCATATAGATAGATTTATGAAAGTACCATTTTCTCCTCCTGACATGACGGAACAGGAGGCTGACCTCGTGAGGGAGGCCATTCTTTCGGGATGGATCACAACAGGCCCGAAGACCAAGGAGTTTGAACAGTTGATCGCATTGGTCTGCCAGACCAGGAAGGCGGTGTGCCTGAATTCGGCTACGGCCTGTATGGAGAGCATCCTGCGGGTGCTGGGCGTGGGGCCCGGCGACGAGGTGATCACCTCGGCCTATACGTATACGGCGAGTGCCTCTGTGGTCTGCCATGTGGGCGCCAAGGTGGTGCTGGTGGATACGAAGCCCGGCAGTTTCGAGATGGACTACCAGAAAATGGCGGATGCCATCACGGAGCGTACGAAGGTGGTGATTCCCGTGGATCTGGGCGGCGTGCCGTGTGACTACGACCAGGTCTTCGCGGCTGTGGAGAGCAAGAGGCATCTGTTCAAGGCTGACAATGACATCCAGAAGGCTTTCGGTCGCGTGATCGTGATGGCGGATGCTGCACATGCTTTCGGCGCCCGCTGGCATGGGAAGATGGTGGGCGAGATTGCCGACTTTACTTCGTTCTCATTCCATGCCGTGAAGAACCTGACGACGGCTGAAGGCGGGGCCTTGACCTGGGTGTCGCGTGAGGGTATTGATGATGAGGCCCTGTACAAGCAGTTCCAACTGCTGTCATTGCACGGACAGAACAAGGACGCGCTGGCCAAGACGCAGTTGGGGGCATGGGAGTATGACATCATCGCCCCGTTCTATAAGTGTAACATGACGGACATCATGGCTGCCATCGGACTGGTACAACTGAAGCGCTACCCGGAGATGCTGCACCGGCGCAGGCAGATGATCGAGCGCTATAACGAGGCGTTCGCAGAACTTCCCATACAGGTGCTGAACCATTTCCCCAAGGATGATCCTACGACGATTTCGAGCGGGCATCTGTATATCACGCGGCTGCTGGACAGGACGATGGAGGAGCGCAATGCCATCATCGTCAAGATGGCCGAGCGGGACGTGGCCTGCAACGTGCACTATAAGCCGCTGCCGATGATGACGGCTTATAAGACGCTGGGATTCGACATCAAGGACTATCCGAATGCCTACGAGATGTTCCATAATGAGATGACGCTGCCGCTGAACACCCGCATGACGGATGAGCAGTTGGAGTATGTCATCGACAGTCTCGTTGAAATCCTCAAGGAGTCGTGAAGAGACTATTCGACATCATAGCGAGTGGGCTTGGGCTTATTGTATTAAGCCCGCTCTTCCTGCTGCTGGCCGTCTGGATCAGACTGGACAGCAAAGGGCCCGTGTTCTATCGTCAGGTCAGGGTCGGACGGCATAACAAGGACTTCAGGATATTCAAGTTCCGCTCGATGAGAGTCGGTTCCGACAAGGGCAGTCTGGTGACCATCGGCGGTCATGATCCCCGCATCACAAGGTCAGGGTATTTCATCCGCAAGTTCAAGTTTGACGAACTGCCCCAACTGATAAACGTGTTTGCCGGTGACATGAGTCTGGTCGGTCCAAGGCCGGAGGTGCGCCATTATGTGGACTATTGGACGCCCGAGCAGATGCATGTCCTGGATGTCCGCCCCGGCATCACGGACCCGGCCTCCATCAGGTTCCGCAATGAAAACGAACTGATGGAACAGGCGGATGACCCCGAGAAATACTATATCGAGGTCATCATGCAGGAGAAGATCAAGTTGTACCTCGAATATGTGGAGAACCACTCGTTCATCGGGGACATCGGCTTGATACTTAAGACATTTTGGGTGATTGTTTCAGAACGATAAAAAAGAATGACGCGAAACGATTTGGTATCCATTATCATGCTGTCGAAGGATAATGGACGATACATTGAGGAAACTGTCAGGAGTGTGTTGTCACAGACGTACCAGAACTGGGAAGTCATCTTCATGGATGACTCCTCGAAGGACGACACGATCTCGCAGATGATGGACTATGTGCGTGACCGCAGGATCAAGGTGCTGCAGAATGTGAAGTCGAAAGGGGCCGGGGCATCGATGGGATCGGCCCTGAGAGACGCCAGGGGCAAGTGGATTGCCTTCCTGAACGTCGGTGATGTCTGGGAACCCGCCAAACTGGAGAAGCAACTCGCCTTCATGGAAGAGAATGGGTATCACTTCTCGTATCATAAGACCCGGCGGATGGATAGGGAGTCGCGACCGGTTGGGGGCGTCTTGTCGGGCAAGATGCACATCACCCATGAGGATATGATGAAATGCTGCTGGCCCGCCTATCTGACGGTGATGTACGATGCGGAGAAGGTGGGGCGGATCAAGACGATCAACCAGAAGCAGGAGAATGACTATGCGCTGTGGCTGCAGGTCGCCTATTCGGCCGACTGTCATCTGCTGGACGAGTGCCTGTCCAGACACAGGGCCAACAAGTGGTTCTACAACCGGTTCCCCATCGGCCATAACATCCTCTGGCGCTACGAGGTGTACCGCAAGATCGAGTATCTGAATCCCTTCGTCTCGGCGATGTACACCCTGCGGAATCTGTGGTATGGGCTGATGAAGAAAGTGAAATACGTGGAAAGGGGGTAATATATGAATGAACAACTGAGGGACTACCAGCAGGAGATGCTGGACAGGCTGCACGGGGCGTGGAGACAGACGAAGAGCGTAATGGTGCAGATGCCGACGGGTACGGGAAAGACGCACCTGATGGCTGCGGTGATCAGGGAGAACATGGCGCAGGGCGTGCTGATTGTGGCACACCGCGTGGAACTGATCGGACAGATCTCGCAGACACTGGAGGCGTTCGGCGTGGAGCATGGGATGATCGACCGCTGGACGAAGGACGTGAAGACCGTGTTTGAGGAAAACAGGGTGGTCGTGGCAAGTGTGCAGACACTGTCGCGGAGAATCGATACCATCGCGGATAACCACATGACCACCGTCATCATTGACGAGGCGCATCATGCCGTGGCGAAGACCTACAGGCTGCTCTGGGACAAGTGGCCCGAGGCGAAGTTCCTGGGACTGACCGCGACACCGTGCAGACTGAACGGGACGGGATTCACCGACCTGTTTGACCGACTGCTGGAGTCGTACCCCATCCAGGCGTTCATCGACCGGGGATGGCTGAGCGACTTCGAGTACGTGAGCGTGACTCCCGACAACTGGATGGTGGAGAAGATCGCGGGCCTGAAGAAACGGGGCGTGGACGGGGACTACCAGACGAAGGAGATGGCCACCGTGATGGACGCGCCGGAGTCGATAGAGCATCTGTACCAGTCGTATATGAAGTTCGCCCGAGGCAAGAAGGGAATCGTGTATGCCATCAGCAGGGAGCATGCACAGCACATCGCAGACTACTACGTGAAGCAGGGCGTCAGGTGCTGCTGGATAGAGGCCACGACACCTGCGGAGGAACGCCAGCGCCTGGTGGACGCCTATCGGCAGGGGGATATGGACGTCATCGTGAATGTCGATATCTTCAGCGAGGGATTCGACTGCCCGGAGGTGGAGTTCATACAGTTGGCCAGACCGACGCTCTCGCTCTCGAAATACCTGCAGCAGGTGGGGCGGGGCATGCGCCCCGTGGCCCGGAAAGACTACGTGGTGATCCTCGACCAGGTGGGGATGTACCAGACCTTCGGCATGCCCACGGAGGAGCGTGCCTGGGAACTGATGTTCCGGGGCAAGGTAGAGGGCAAGGGCCGACATGGCGGAGACCGGGGCTACGTGATCCGCGACGAGGGCAACGAACTGACGCTGCTGAACCTGGAGATGGTGCGCATCAAGCGGCATGGAGAGAAGCATATCGGACTGGAGATATTCATGAAAAACGGGCGCTACGGCGTGCTGAACGACGGAAAGGTGACCTGCAAGGCGGAATTCGAACATATCAGGCGTATCAAGGACAGCGACTTCTTTGCGATGGCCACCTATCCATACGCCGTGTTCAGGAGCAAGACGACCATCATCAGCCTGACGGGCATCGACCTGAGGGCGGCCCTCTATGGCAAGGTGATCCAGCACGGGGAGGTGTTCGAGGGAGAGAGCATCACGGGGCAGAGGACGTTCTGGGACAGCGTCGGCATGCAGTACTACAGTTCCAGACCTGAGTTCGAGACCGTCGGCGGTGTGGACATGGTGAAGGTGAACGGGAACTACATGCCGAGGAAAAAGTCGTATTTCCCGTGGAAGCCTGTGGCGAAGGAGGATATCTGGTATAACCGGAACATCCTCTGGATGAAGCATGTCGTCATCGTGAAGAAGACGGGAAAGATCTATCCCGTGAAGGCATACGGCCTGGAGTGCTTCTATGTGGAGAACCCTGACCGCGCGGGCAGTCTGCTGCGGATTGAGTTTGACGGGCAGATTTTCCCCCACGACCTGACGGATGCCAACTGGCAGTATCTGGACAGGGTGCCGTCGTGGGGCAACGCACGGCTGATCCATGCCTCGTCAGGCGAAATGGAGTATCTGGACGAGGAGTACAAGAAAAAGACGGAGAACATCCGCGTGTTCCACGAGGTGTAGGCTAAATGAACAGTCCTGCTCCGTAGATGAGGACCAGATAACGGAAAATCTTGCCTAAGGTGATGGCGACGAACGTGATGATGACGTTGGAGCGCATCAGGCCCAGGGCAATGGTGATGGCACTGCCCAGGACGGGCAGGAAGGCGAAGAAGCCCATCCACGCACCGCGGCCTGCCATGAAGCGGTGGGCCTTGTCGAGGTCTTCCTTCCTGACGTGCAGATATTTCTCGATCCACTCCATCTTTCCCATCCGGCCCACACAGTAGTTGAAGACACTGCCCAGCACATTGCCGACAGTGCCGTAGACCATCAGGAGCCACGGATCGAGACCCGTGGCCATCAGGCCCACCATCACGGCCTCACTGGAGAAGGGAAAGAAACTGCCGGCCAGAAAGGCTGCCAGCAACATACCCCAGTAGCCGTACTGCGTCAGGAGGGAAATGATGACATCCATAGGTTGAGGACGGTAAGGATGAAGACCGCTCCCGCGATGACGAAGAACGCGATGTTGGTGAACCGGGTATTCGTCAGGGCCAGGAAATGGCCTATCAACGGACTGACTGCCACGATGAGGATGCGCATCAGCAGATCGTAGTGCTGGGGCTGAAGCGCCAGGAACAGGAGGGCAGACAGTGCGATGAGGAAGAAACTGTAGTACAACTGACGGGTGCGGATCTTGTCAAGGTAACTCTTGCGCACGAAATGGATGCCGCCCGTCACCCCGAGCAGGATGACAACCGCCAGCATCAGCAACTGCTGGAAGGACAGTACCGAGAAGTCGAAGGGCATCCGGATGTCGCCCAGGCCGGAGACCTGCTCCACAAGGGGCATCATGCCACCTTCACCCTGCCAGAGCATCCACGGCACCCAGAACCAATAGGGTGTCAGCAGACCGATGACCGAGGCGATGAACGTGCGCCAGCAGAGGGAGTAGACGATGGTGGCCATCATCAGCCAGAAGACGGGGACGAAATACAGCAGATGGATGTCTGCGAGGCTACCCATGCCCAGACAGAGGAAGGCATAGAAAGTCCAGCCGGGCGTCTCCTTATCCTGATAACAGTTGTAGAAAGGCAGCAAGGAGGCGATGAAGCACATCAAAGTGAAGGCTCCCCTGAACGAGGGGAACAGGAACACGGCTGCCACGGAAAGTACTATGAACGACACAGACACCATGCGACTATAGATGCGGATGAGCATGTTGAGCCGGTTCAGTTCCATCATCAGGAACGTAGAGAGCGCGAAACAGCCGAACTGCAGCCACCAATGGTGCTGCACCAGTCCTGCCAACAGCCAGACGGCGACACTGTAGAGTATCGCCACCGGTAGGGCCTTGCGGCTCTCAGCCACCTTATTCTGCCATCTTTTCACTTCTCACTTTTCACTTCTTACAGGTCTGCGCCTATGTCACGGCGGAAGTACTTGTCGGTGAACTGTATCTTCTGGGCTTCCTCGAAACTCTTCTGAAGGGCCTCGGCCTTGTCCTTGCCGTAGGAAGAGACTGCGATGACACGACCACCAGCCGTCACGACCTCACCGTCCTTCAGGGCCGTACCACTGTGGAAGACAACGGTGCGTACCGATTGTCCGATGCTGCCCTCCACCTGGTCGATGCCTGTGATGGGATAGCCCTTCTTGTAGGCCTGGGGATAGCCGCCTGATACGAGCATCACGCAGACAGCAGCCCGCTCGTCGAACTCAATAGGACGCTCATCGAGGTTGCCTTCGGCCACACCCTCGAAGAGATCCACGAGGTCGCTCTTCAGGCGCAGCATCACGCTCTCCGTCTCAGGGTCGCCCATACGGCAGTTGTACTCGATGACATAAGGTTCAGGCTCGCCACTGGGCGTGTTGCTGCGGTTGATGAGACCGAAGAAGATAAAGCCCTTGTAGTCGATGCCTTCGGCAGCCAGTCCTTCCACCGTGGGACGGATGATGCGGTCCTCGACCTTCTGCATCCACTCCTTCGTGGCGAAGGGTACGGGTGTCACACTGCCCATGCCGCCGGTGTTCAGGCCTGTGTCGTGCTCGCCGATGCGCTTGTAGTCCTTGGCCTCGGGCAGGATCTTGTAGTGGCGTCCGTCGGTCAGTACGAAGACGGAGCACTCGATGCCGCTCATAAACTCTTCGATCACGACACGGCTGGAGGCATTGCCGAACATGCCCCCCAGCATCTCCTTCAGTTCCTTCTGGGCTTCGTCGAGGGTGGGGAGGATGAGTACGCCCTTGCCGGCACAGAGACCGTCGGCCTTCAGGACGTAGGGAGCCTCTAAGGTCTCCAGGAACCTGAGACCCTCTTCGAGGTGCTCGCCGTCGAACGTCTGATAACGGGCTGTGGGAATGCCGTGGCGCTGCATGAAGCCCTTGGCGAAGTCCTTGGAACCTTCGAGTACGGCACCTGCCTTGGAGGGTCCGATCACGGGCACGTCCTTCGTACGCTCGTCGGCCTTGAGTTCGTCGTAGATGCCCTTTACCAGCGGGTCTTCAGGACCTACCACCACCATGTTGATGCCCTTTTCGGAGACGAACTGCTTGATGGCCTCGAAGTCGTCGGCCTTCATGGCGACATTCTCGCCGCAGTTGCCTGTGCCCGCATTGCCTGGGGCGATATACAGTTTGTCACATTTCTCACTCTGAGCGATTTTCCATGCGAGGGCGTGCTCACGGCCGCCGCTGCCTAACAATAATATCTTCATATCTCGTAACCGTTATTGAATCCATTGCCTGATGCTGTTGATGATCTCCGTGCGCCGGGGCTCCGGGAAGGTGCTGATGCGCGTGGCATGGCTGCCTTCGGGATAAACATACACCTTGAGGTTCTTTTTCTTCTTGAGGAACTTCAGACCTGCCACGCCGGAGGCGCCCCAGGGGTCGATGCCGCCATAGATATAGATCATCGAGGGATCGTTCTTCTTCAGGAACCTGCGCGTCTTCTTGTAGAGCGTCTTGTCGAACTTCAGGTTCTTGAACTGTTCCGCCAGCATCACGCGGTGCATGTAGTCCTTGGCCGTCTTGATGCTGAGGTACTTCCTGAAGGGCTTGGTGTCGTAACCATAGTAGCCCAGTTCCCGTGCTGCCTGCACGTTGAACGAGGTGTAGATGGTCTGCTCGGAGAAGTAGTCGGGCTCGCACAGGGCGATGAGGCTCTTGAACAGTTCCTCGTCAGTGGCCTGCGTACCGGGAATCTTCTCCATGGGCGTACCCCACTGCCAGACGGCAAAGGAATACTCCAGCACCACGTAGTCGTAGATCTCCTCCAGGGGTACACGGAAGGTGTAGCCCTTTTCCTCGCAGTGTTTCCTGAACAGGGGCATCAGACGTGCCTTGCGCTTCAGCACTTCCAGTTGGAAGTCCTGAACGTGCCGACGGTTCTCCGGCGTTGACACCTCCTTGCCAATAAAGGGCTCATGACGCCCATCCTCCAGACTCTTATTCAGCGGTGCCACATAGGGTACCGACACATCCACGTCGTCAGGGTAGAAGACGCGGTAGAACATCGTGGTCTGTCCGCCCTTGCTGATGCCCGTGGCGATCCACTTGCCGGGATACAACTGACGGAAGGTGCGGTTCACGTGGTGCAGGTCGCAGAGCGAGTTCTCCACCGTCAAGTAGTCCCAGTTGCAAGGCTCAGGGAAGGACTTGCCGAAATAGCGGTACTCCACGCAGATGACGTTGGCATTGAACAGCCGTGAGAGTTCGTCCTGGTACTTCGGACGAAGGGCATACTCGGCGAAGTAGCCTTCCGTGACGATGATGGTGGGACGGTCGAAGCCGACGTGACAGAGGATGACGCGCTGGCGGAAGGTGCCTGCCTCAGGATCCTTGGGGTCTGTCTGCTGGTCGATGTACATCACGTATTTCTGTTCGTAGATCTCGTTCTCGAGCGGCTCCACACCGCTGATGCCCGGCAGGGCCTTCAGCCGTGCCGAGATATCTTCCCCTGCCGTCACCGTCAGTGCCAGCAGCAGGAAGCAGATTAATCCAATGGGTCTTCTCATCTTTTCACTTTTCACTTCCTCAGATAGTCTTCAAAGTATTGGGTGATACGCTCGTGGAGATGCACGCTGGCATGTCCTCTCATGTTATGTTCCTCACCGGGGTAGGCGAAGAAATCGGGCTGTGTACCCGCCTTCACACAGGCATCGAGGAACGAGAGGCAATGCTGCGGCACCACCGTCGCATCGTTGTAGCCCGTGATGATCTGTAACTTGCCCTTCAGGTTCTTGGCCTTGTCGATGAGGCTGCTCTTGGCGTAGCCCTCGGGGTTGTTCTCGGGGGTTCCCATATAGCGCTCGCCGTACATCACCTCGTACCATTTCCAGTCGATGACGGGGCCACCGGCCACGCCCACCTTGAATACGTCGGGATGGTTCAGCATCAGCGAGATGGTCATGAAGCCTCCGAATGACCAGCCGTGCACGCCCAGACGTTCCATATCGACGTAGGGCAGGGTGCGCAGGAAGGCCACGCCCTGCATCTGGTCCTGCATCTCCACCTGTCCGAGTTGGTGGAAGGTGGCCTGCTCGAAGTCGCGTCCCCGATTCTCTGATCCCCGATTGTCGAGGATGAAGAGCAGGTAGCCCTTCTGGGCCATGTAGGTCTCCCATGAACGGCTGGCCCAGTGCCATGAGGCATCCACGTTGTGGGCGTGGGGACCGCCGTAGACATAGACCACCGTGGGATATTTCTTCTGCGGATCGAAGCCAGCGGGCTTCACCATCCTGTAGTAGAGGTTCGTCGTGCCGTCGGCAGCCTTGATGGTGCCGCTCTCGAAGGTGGGCTGCTGATAGCCCTCCCAGGGATCGGTGGCCGTCAGCAGGTTCTGGTGCTTGCCATTGGTAACGTTGATCAGGTCGATGTTGCGGGGCACCGTCGGCTCCTGGTATTTGTCGTAGAGTTGCCTTCCCGTGGCAGAGAGCCTGCCATAGTGCACGCCCCGTCCGTTGTCGAGGAGTGTCCGCCTGCCGTTGCTGATGCTCACGGCATAGAGGTTGCGCTGCAGGGGATGCTGCTCGTTGGAGGCGATGATGACGCGCTTCTGCTTCTTGTCGAAGCCCAGGACATCCACGACCACCCACGAACCCTTGGTGAGTTGCCGGAGTTCCCTGCCGTCGGCATCGAAGAGGTAGAGGTGGTTGTAGCCGTCCTTCTGGCTCTGCATGATGAACTTCGTATCGTCCCATGGCAGGAACATGACGGGATGCTGCGGCTCTACGTATCTGGTTGAGGTCTCTCGGTAGATTTCGGCTTTCTTCTCGCCCGTCAGGGCATCGTAGGTCACCAGGCGACAGTCGTTCTGTGCCCTGTTGAGTTCAAACATATAGATGGTCTTGCCGCTGGGGTCCCAGGCGATATTCGTGAAGTAGCGGTCCTTGGGATCACCGGCCTGCAGATAGACGGTCTCCTGGGTCTTCAGGTCGTAGACACCCACCGTCACCTCGTGGCTCGTCATACCGGCCATGGGGTATTTGTCGGGCTCGTAGGTAGCCTCTCGGGGGAAGATGTCCACCTGCGGATAGTCTGTCACCATGCTCTGGTCCATGCGGTAGAAGGCCAACTTCTGGCCGTCGGGACTCCAGAAGAGTCCGCCGTCGATTCCGAACTCATTGCGGTGGACAGCCTCACCATAGACGATTTCGCGGGAGCCGTCGGTAGTCAATTGTGCCTCCTTCTCACCATCGAGTACGTAGAGTTGCTGGTCTGCCTTCTTATAGGCCAGGGCCCTCGAAGCACTGCTCCATTCGCTGACGGTGGCCTCCTTTGTCGGCTGAGTCCACTCCACCTGCCTGGTCTCGAAGTTGTAGAGCAGTTGCTGCTCCCTGTTGGACAGCAGCACGAGTGGCTGGTCAGGGTAGGGGTAGGTGGCATCCATCGCCGAGTGGAGGTCTGCGCCCACGTCCTTCAGGCTGAACAGTGCCTTCCTGTTGCCTTTGGCATCGATGCTGCCACCCTCTTCCGCATCCTGATACATCAGTTGGTCGCCCCACCACGAGAGCCACAGGTTCCGGGGCAGCATCTTCCGGTAGTTGGTGCCGCCGAAATTCAGGTCTTCGAGGGTGAACAGTCTGTCTTGTGCAATCATCGTCGTCGTTCCTAAGAAGCCTAAGACACATAGGATTCCCAGGCTTTTCTTAATCTTCATCATCGTCGAACCTCCTGTCTTTTTTCCTGAAGTCCTTGCCTTTGCCGAAGTCTTTGCCTTTCCCG
>JAFUAK010000161.1 GCA_017460765.1 Prevotella sp.
GGTCCTTCGTCACAGGCATTGCCCCGCCGAAGATGAAGCGGTCGTACATCGAATACGTCAGGTTGATCTCGTCGGCCACCATCACCTTCTCCATCATAAGCGGTCGCGCAGCGTCTGCGTGTCGTAGTGCTTCACGTCCTCAGGATGACAGGCCTTCTGGAAGTACATGTTCTGCTGGCCGAAGCCAATCGTCAGATTACCCATAAGCATTAAAGTCAAAATAAGTTTCTTCATAACGTTTATCTATAAATATTTCACTCTTTCACCTTATCACCTTCTCACTCTTTCACCTTTTCACCCTTTCACCTTTTCATCTGCCACGATGCGGCGGCGGTTCCAGACGACCATGCCGACGGTGATGACGGTCAAGACGGCGGCACCCACGTAGGCCAGACTGCTCACGCACTTATAGATCACCCAGCCGAAGAGCGACGAGGCGAAGTCGAGCGCGCCGGCCTGGAAGCCCTCGGGGATCTTCGCTGCGGGATCCTGCGTCTGCGCGTACACCGTCTGGGCGGCCTGTGTGAAGGCGGGCGCCATGTCGGTGACGAACCAGAGGCCGATGCCCACGGCGACGAAGCCGATGATGAGCGTCTTCACCACGTTGCCCTTCGTGTAGGGCAGCACCATCACGAACACGTAGAACATGCCGGCCAGCGACGCCAGCGGCAGGAACTCGTTGCCCGGCAGGGCCACGGCCATCAGCAAGGCCAGCGGGATCAGGATCAGCGAGGCCACGAGCGTCGTCGGATGGCCGATCACCAGCGCGGGCGACATGCCGATGTACACCTTCTTGCCGGCCCACTTCCGCTGCACCACCTCCTGCGTCTTCTCCGCAATCGGCTTCAGACCGTCGATGAACAGTTTCGTGATTCTCGGGATCAGTTCCATCACCGCGCCCATCGTCACGCCGAGGAACAAGACCTTCTTGATGTCCATCTGAGCCACGGCGCCGATCAGCGCGCCCACGATGACGCCGAGCACGATCGGCTCGCCCAGCACGCCGAACTTCCGCTTCAGGCCCTCAGCGTCGATGTCGAGCCGCGAGAAGCCGGGGATGCGGTCGAGCAGCCAGTTGATGCCGATGGCGAAGGCCGTGAAACTCTGGCAGAACGGCTGGGGGATGGAGATGCCCTCCATGTCGTCGTAGTAGCCCTGGAACTTGTCGGCCGTCAGGTCGGCCATCACCAGCGTCACGATGTAGCACACGATGGCGGCGAAGTAGCCCCAGGCGAGGCTCTCGCCCATCACGAAGTAGGCCACGGCGCCGATGAACGCGAAGTGCCAGTAGTTCCACAGGTCGATGTTCACCGTGCGCGTGCATTTCGTCACCAGCAGCAGGAAGTTCACGCCCAGGCAGATGGGGATGATCAGCGCCCCGACGGCCGTATTGTAGGCCACGGCCGCGGCGGCGGGCCAGCCCATGTCGAACACGCCGAGTTGCAGGTCGTAGAGCCGCGAGATCTCGGAGAGCGGGTTGCCGAAGTTGTTCGTCAGCAGCGCCGTCACGATGCCCAGGCCCACGAAGCCCACGCCCACATAGAGGCCGCTCTTGAGGGCCTTGCCGAACTTCATGCCGATGGCGAGGCCGATGACGGTAAACAGGATGGGCATCATCACCGATGCGCCCAGACTGATAATGTACGAGAATACTTGTTCCATTTCTTTAATTATCGATAATCTTTTTGTTTGTTTTAGCGCTATTGCGATGCAAAGATACGAAAAAATAGCGAAACGCCGCGCATTTCGCCATTTTTTCTCACTCAAACGTTAACGTTGGCTACACAGGGGGTCAGCAACGATGTGTAGTCCTCAGTCGCCCGTGTTGTCCGCGCCGGGCGAGTCGTCGCCCGAGGGCACCGGGTCGTAGCCGCCCGAGCCGGAATTTCCTGAGCCCGAGCCGCCACTGGTCGTGCCTCCCTCGGCCTCTTCCTCGGCCTCCTGGTCGCTGGTCTTCGCCCAGACCAGTTGAGCGCCCTTCACGGCAGCCTCCACGTCGGAAGCCGGACGGAAGTAGAGCGTCGGCTTCACGTCGGCCAGCCGCATGTCCTCCTCCTTCTCGTACCACCCGCTTGAGCAACTGGGATAGATTTTCCCGAGCGGGCCCAGATCGACGATCATGCCCTGCTTCAGCATCGACGTCACCGAGTCGAGGCACAACTCGAAGGCCATCCGCAGTTCAGCCTTGTGCATCGTCGTGTTGTGGCCTGCCTCGGCCACGATCTCCTCGAAGGCGGCAGTGCCGTTGGTCAATACTCGGGTCGAAAAGCCCTTCTTCTTTGTCACGGGATTCACGGTTCCCGCCTTTTTAACTCTCAGTTTCAACTGTGCCATAATTCACGAAATTAGTAATTTGACAATAATATAAAAGTTCAACGTGCTCGGTTGTCCGATTGAGTGCGCCCGGTTGCCAGATTGAGTGCGCCCGATTGCAGGATTGAGTGCGCCCGATTGCAGGATTGAGTGCGCCCGATTGCAGGATTGAGTGCGCCCGATGGCAGGATTGAGTGCACTCACTCACGGAACTCACAGCACAAAGATAAGCAAAAAACCCATACGATGTCACTCGGAGGCGGTTAGTCCTGGAAGTAGACGCGCTTGACGCGGCTGGAGACGGCGGTGAGGATCTCGTAGGGGATGGTGTCGAGCGTGTCGGAGAGGCGGGTGACGGGCAGGTGCTCGCCGAAAATCTCCACCTGGTCGCCCTCGCGGCAGGGGATGTCGGTCACGTCGATCATCGCCACGTCCATGCAGATGTTGCCGACGTACTCGGCCTTCTGACCGTTCACGAGGCAGTAGCCGTGGCGGTTGCCGAGGTGGCGGTTCAGGCCGTCGGCATAGCCGATGGGGATGGCGGCGATCACGGAGTCGCGCTCGATGCGGCCCTTGCGGCTGTAGCCGACGGTCTCGCCGGCGGGCACGTGGCGCAACTGGAGGATCGTGGTCTTCAGCGTAGAGACGGTCGCGAGCATGTGGTTGTCGCGCGGATCGACGCCGTAGAGACCGATGCCGAGGCGGCACATGTCCATCTGGCGCTCGGGGAAGTGCTCGATGCCGGCGGAGTTGTCCATGTGGCGCAGGATCTTGTGGGTGAAGACGCTCTGCAGACGGCGGCTACCCTCGTCGAAGAGGGCGAACTGCTGGGCGGAGAAGTCGTCGAAGCCGTCGCTGTCGGAGCCTACGAAGTGGCTGAACACGGAGCGGGGGATGATGGCGTTCTGGTGCTTCAGACGGTCGATCACCTCGTCGATGTCGTGCACGGGGTCGAAGCCCAGTCGGTGCATGCCCGTGTCGAGTTTGATGTGTACGGGCCAGCCCGTGATGCCCTCCTTGCGGGCGGCGCGGATCAGCGCATCCATCAGGCGGAAGGAGTAGACCTCGGGCTCCAGGTCGTAGTCGAACATGGTCTTGAAGGCGGTCATCTCGGGGTTCATGATCATGATGTTGGCGGTGATGCCGGCCTTGCGGAGCGTGACGCCCTCGTCGGCCACGGCCACGGCGAGGTAATCGACGCGGTGGTCCTGCAGCGTCTTGGCGATCTCCACGGCTCCGGCGCCGTAGCCGTCGGCCTTGATCATGCACACCATCTTCGTCTCGGGCTTCAGGAACGAGCGGAAGTGGTTCAGGTTATCGACCACGGCGTTGAGGTTCACCTCGAGGATCGTCTCGTGCACCTTCTGCTCCAGTTGCTCCGTGATCTGGTCGAAGCCGAACGGGCGGGCGCCCTTCAGCAGGATCAGTTCGCTGCGCAGGCCGGTGAAGGCGTCGCTCGAGAGGAAGTGGGGCACGCTGGCGAAGAAGGCCTTGTCGGCGATCTGTATCTTGTCGGCCTGCGCCGAGAGTTCGGGTCCGATGCCGATGAACTTGGTGATGCCGCGCTTCACGGCGAGGTCGCTCACCTGGGCGTAGAGGGCCTCGGGCGAGGTGCCGGTCTGGAAGATGTCGCTCAGGATGAGCGTCTTCTTCAGGCCCTTGCCGAAGTCGCGTCGGCTCATGAAGTCGAGCGCGATGTCGAGGGAGTTGATGTCGGAGTTGTAGGAGTCGTTGATGAGCACGCAGCCGCGCTGGCCCTCCTTCACCTCGAGTCGCATGGCGACGGGCTCCAGACGGGGCATGCGGTCGGCGAGTTGTCCCGGCGTCAGTCCCAGCCGCAGGGCCACGGCCGTACAGGTGATGGCGTTCTCCACCGAGGCCTCGTCGATGAAGGGGATGGTATAGCAGTTCTCCTCGCCCTGCCAGATGTAGGTGATGCGCGTCGCGGGGGCCTTCACGGCGATCTCCTTCACGAAGAGGGCGGCCTGCTCGTCGCACTGCGACCAGGCGATCTTCTCGCCCTTGTACTGCATGCGGCGGATGCAGCGGCTCACGGTGTCGTTGTCGGAGCAGTAGACCATCGCCTCGGTGTCGTGCATCAGTTCGAGTTTCTCCATGCACTTCTCCTCCATCGAGCGGAAGTTCTCCTGATGGGCGGCACCCAGCGATGTGAGCACGCCGATGGTGGGCTGGATGATGTCGCGCAGGGCGAACATCTCACCCGGCTGACTGATGCCGGCCTCGAAGATGCCGATCTCCGTCTGCTCGTTGAGCAGCCACACGGAGAGGGGCACGCCGATCTGGGAGTTATACGAGCGCGGCGAGCGCACGATCTTCTGCGAGGGGAGCAGCAACTGGTAGAGCCACTCCTTGACCATCGTCTTGCCATTGGAGCCCGTGATGCCCACGATGGGCACGTTGAACTCGTCGCGGTGACGCTCGGCGAGGCGCTGCAGGGCCGCCAGCGTGTGGGGCACGCGCAGGAAATTGGCCTCGGGATAGACGGTGTCGTAGTGCTCGGGCACCTGTTCCACCACGAAATGGCGGACACCCCGGCGATAGAGGTCACCGATGTAGCGATGACCGTCGTTGCGCTGCGTCTTCAGCGCGAAGAAAAGCGTCTCTTCCGGGAAGCAGAGGCTGCGGCTGTCGGTCAGCAGCCAGCGGATCTGTCCCTCGTTGTTTCCATAGCGGCGCGCCCCGATGAGCGTCGTCACCTTCTCAATACTGTATTTCATGATCTTGTATACCTTATTTCTTATTATAGTGCAAAGTTAGGGTATTTTTTCTGCAACTCCGTCACTTTTAACATAGTTTTATCCATCAGCGCACGATATTCCTCGGAATCGGGGTCGATGGGCCGGTGGTTGAGCACGGCCTTCAGCGGTGCCCACTCCTTGACGAACGCCTTCGCCTCGTCGCTCAGATAGACCTCCGACAGCCGCTGCCAGATGTACTCCACCGTCTGATCCGAGGGGTGCAGCATGTCGGGCTTGTAGAAGCGGTAGTCGCGCAGTTCGTCGTTCACGATCTCGTAGGCGGGGAAGTAGGTCACAGAGGGGTCAGACCCCGTTGTGACCTTGTCGATCGCCAGCAGTAGCGTGGCCTTGGAGAGTTGGGAACCGTGGTAGCCGTACTTCCGATAGCGGATCGGACTGACGGTCAGCACGACGTGGGCGGCGGGGTTCATCTGCCGCAGGAGACTGACGGCCTTCGTCAGATAGTCGGCACACGCATCCACCGAGAGTTCTTCCTCCGTGAAGAGCGACTGCGGCCGCTTCTGACAGTTATCGACGATCTCGCCCGTCTCCTTCAGCCGATACACGTGGTTTGTTCCGAGGGTTAGGAAGATTACACAGGGGGTCAGGAACGATGTGCAATCTTCGCCAGATTGCACATCGTTCCTGACCCCCTGTGTAATCCGCTCGATGGTATGCAGGATCGAGGCGGGGTTGTACATCACGCCGAAGGGATTCACCGTCGCACGGAACTTCTCTTCCTGGAAGCGGCGCCCGATCTCCGTCGCGAAACAGGAGCCCACGAAGAGCATCTCCTCGCAGGGTCCGATCCTGAACCCGGGATCCGCAACATCCACTATCGTCCTGAACTCCATCGCCCGTTAACTCCTACTGATCTGCAGCCCCGTCGTCGAGAGCGACATCTCCACGAAACGGGCGTTCTTGTTGTTCCGATGGTCGTTGAGAATCTGCTTGATGCGGGCGGCGGCCTCGGGATCCTTAGCGATCATATAGAGGTAGCCACCGCCTCCGGCACCCGGCAACTTATAGCCCAGACAGAGGTCATCGACCAACGAGGTGAGCGCTGCCACGGCGGCGGGATTCGTCCCGCTGTCGAGTGCCTGGTTCTGCAGCCACGTCTTCCTGACGAGCGTTCCCATCCTCTGGAAGTCGTTGCGCTGGATGGCCTCGTACATCTCCATCGTATGCTCCTTCATCTCGCGCAACAGGCGTAACTCGTCACCGTGGTTCAGGAACATCCGGCTCACGATCTCCGCCAGGATATGCTTGGCCGTACGGGTGATGCCCGTGTAGTAGAGCAGATGACAGGGACGGTATTCGGGCTGCAGCCACAGGTCGTTGGGTAGCCAGCGCACCTGCGGACTCTGGTCGAAACCCCTACCCGTCTGCAGGAGTTTCACGCCACCGAGGACACCACCGAACTGGTCCTGCCAACCGCCACCCGTGGTGAGCATCTGTTCGAGCATCAGCGTGCGACGGCCTATCTCGATCTTGTCCCAACCGAGGCCGCAGAAGTCGTTGATGGCTCCCAACACGGTCGAGGCGAGGATGCTGCTGGTACCGAGTCCGCTGCCTGCGGGAATCGCGGAGAGCAACGTGATCTCGATGCCACAGCCGAAGGCTTCCAGTTGAGAGCGGAGAGTGGAGAGTGGAGCGTTCTTCCTCCCGAAGCCGGCCAGGACGAGGGCGGCCTTAGGGATGGAGAAGGGCGAACCGACGTGCATGAAGTCGGTCAGTTGTTCCGTGGTCTCCACCACCTCCATCGCCCCCAGGTCGATGCTGCGAAGCACGATGCGCAGTTCTTTCGAGGGACGGATATAGGTCTGCAACGGAGGCTGTCCGTTGAGTTCGATGGCGAAGTTGATGACGTTGCCGCCTTCCATCAGACAGTAGGGCGGCGTGTCCGTCCAGCCGCCTGCGATATCAATGCGCACTGGCGAACGGCCCCACACGATCTGGTCGTCGTAGACTGAACACACGGGGTCTGGAACGATGTGTTCGCCGTCGAACACGGACGTTCCTGACCCCGTGTGTTCAGTCAGTCCTTCGCGGAGCAGGGCGAAGGCCTTGTCGCTGTCCTTACGGAACATCGCGTCGTGGATGCGCGTCATCAGCGGCGCCTCCTCGGGCAACGGGGGCGGCAGGGGGATCTGCTCTTCCTCAAAAGCCTGCTGGGCATCGGCGAGGTCCAGTTGATAGAACACGCTATGGCTCCAGTTCTTGGCCAGTGCACTCCAGTTCTGTTTCCTGAAGGCCTTGCGCTGGGCGAAGAGCCGCCGCAGATTGGCACGCTCGGCCAGTTCGTTGCTGTTCAGGGGTTCGTCGATCCGATAGCGACGCACCTCGTAGTCACTCTCGCTGACAGGCACCACGTCGATGCACTCGCCAGGAGCCAGCGTGATTTCCCAGTCGTTTTCGGGCACACCCGTTATCACATGATCGTGCGACAGATGCCAGCGCTTACCCACGTGACTGTTCTCTATCCAAATATTCGTATTCTCTTCCGTGAAGCCGATCTCCGTCACGGCATTCTGCACGAAGATCGAGGGATGGGGCTTGCGGTCGAGGTGCATGATCCGTCGCTGGTCGTTCACCAAGTTCTGCAGCCTCAGCGTCGAGGAGATCATCTCCCGCGAAGTGCCGAAGTGGTAGAACTCACCACCCGCCAAGGGCACGATAGCCACCCTTAACTGTCGCAGTTCCTCGTCGGCAATCAGCGGGTCGGTGCCCAGGGCGCAGCCGAACTCGCTATAAAGGTCGTATTCCTTCACCCCCAGACTCCTGTCTCCCGACTCCTTACTCCTTTCTCCTTCCTCCTTACTCCTTACTCCTTCCTCCTTACTCCTCTCCATCAACAGCCTGACCGCCTTGTCACTGAGCAGCCACACGCCGATATCCGTCAGATAGAAATGATCCTTCTGCAGTTCGCCGAGCGTCTGCACCGACGGTTTCTGAAGCATCTGCTTCAGGACCGACGGCGTCTGGCGGCTGCTCACGAACACACCGTGATTCTTGGCCACGGAGGCATCGAGCCACAGACCGTAGCACACCACGTCGGCCTCAGGTATCGGCTGAAGGGGTTGGGTGGCCCGTATCAGCACGTCACCACTCACCACCATCGTATGGATGGAGTCAGGGGCCGCCTGCATCATCTTCTCATAGAGCGGCAACTGCACACTCAGCAGATTCTGCGAGAGTCTTTGTCCACGCTCCCAGCGGAACACGGGTAGCGGCATCAGTACCTTTCCCGATACGGCATAACTGGGCAGGCGCTTGCTCTGGCCGCCGGCATGTATCAGGATACGCTTCTCCCCTGCGAGCCACTCCTCAAAAGTCTCCTGACTCCCGACTCCCGACTCCTGCCTCCATGCTTCTTCCAGGAGCCACGTCGTACCTCCCCCACTGCCGAGGCGATGGCCGATGGGATCACAGGTACAGAAATACTCGTCACGGCTCAGCCCCGTCACGTCGTGGAAACTGCCCACCAGGTTCGGGGGCAATGACAACAGTTTCTTCATCGTCCTAAGCCTTCTTTCGGTTACGGTATTCTATCGCGAGGATGCCCAACAGGATCAGCACCAGCAGACCGAAGGCGATATAGGCGATCGTCTCCGTCGTGCTCACCGACTTCGGGAAGAAGGCCAGTTCCACCTGATGCTTGCCCGGCTGGATCTGGATGGCGCGCAGGATATAGTCGACACGTCCCAGTTCCACGGGCTGCCCATCGACCGTTGCCGTCCATCCGGGATAGTAGATCTCAGAGAACACCAGCACCCCACCCTTGCCGCTGTTCACGTCGTAGACGAGACGGTTGGGCTCATACGAGGCGATGGTGACGACACTGGCCGTATCCTGTGCGGCGGCCTCACCGAGTTGCGCCTTGAACTTCGCATCGGCTACGGCCTGATGGCGCAGGTCGATCTTACCCACGGCAGCCAGTTCCTCGTTGGCATTATTCACATAGTCGAGATGATCCACGAACCACGCATTGCCGTAGGCGTAGGGATTCTGGATGGGCACGGTCTGACCTCCCTCCAAGGGGAAGATGAAGTAGCGCGTGTTGAGCATGTTCAGCACCGGACAGATGCTGTCGCCGTTCACCTGCGTCATGTCGCCCGCCGCCTCACTGACGGCTCCGAACAGCGACTGCATCTCCGGCGAGATATAGGCCTCGATCATCTCCTGATAACGGCGCAGTTTGGCAGCGTGGTAGCCGCCGATGCTCTTATGGTAGTAACTCGTCTCGTTCTCGTTGAACGTGTTCGAGGCGAGGTTCAGCACGCGGTAGTCGAGACTCTGGTCGCGCAGGATCAGTTCGTCGGTCTGTGTCTTCTGCTGGGGAGCCTCGCGCTCAGACTTCGGCACGAACATCTCGTCGTTCAGGTAGCGCTTGTTCACCTGCCAGAGATCCACCAGACAGAGCACGAGGATGCAGGCCACGGTATATTCTGCCTTCAGTTTGCCGTATCTATAGACCAGCAGGAAGGCCGTGCCGATGACGATGATCCAGAACGAGCGCCAACAGTCAGCCGTGAACACGGCCTGGCGCATCTCCGTCAGATTGGCCAGCAGCGGCTGGATATGCTCTGCGGGCAGGCTCTGGATGGCGTGCAGTTCACCCGAAGAGACGAAACTGCCGAAGAATACCGACGGCATCAGGGCGAAGAGCAGGGCGATGCCGCCCGTCAGACAGAAGGACACGATCAGCGGAATCCTTAACTTCTCGCTCTTCACGCCTTCACTCAGCACCTCCTTCAGCGCGAGCATCGCCAGCAGGGGGATGGTGAACTCGGCAATGACCAGTATCGAGGCCACCGTACGGAACTTGGCATACATCGGCACATAGTCGAGGAAGAAGTCGGTGAAGCCCATGAAGTTCTTTCCCCACGACAGCAGGATCGAGAGGATCGTTGCTGCCAGCAGCGCCCACTTCACAGGTCCTTTCACGATAAACAGGCCGAGGATGAAGAGCAGCATCACGAAGGCGCCCACATACACAGGACCGCTTGTGCCCGGCTGTTCACCCCAGTACTGCCCGATCTGGTTGTAGATGCTCACGTAGTTCTCGTCGGCATGCTCCATCGCCGTCTTGCTCATGCTCAATGGCATCGAGGCACCACCCTTCGTGTTCGGAATCAGCAGCGTCCACGTCTCGCCGATACCGTAACTCCACTGGGTGATATAGTCGCGGTCCAGTCCGCTGCTGGTCTGGTTGGCACTGTTCGCCTTCACCAGTTCACTCTTGCCGCGCATCGACTCCTGACTGTACTGCCACGTGTGGTAGAGGTTCGACAGGTTGATGCACAGACCGATGGCCGCACCGGCGATACAGACGGCGGTCGCCTTCCAGAAGCGTAGCAGTTCATGCTTCTGAATGGCCTCCACCAACCAGGCAATCACCAGGAACAGGATGATGAACAGATAATAATAGGTCATCTGCACGTGGTTGGCGTTGATCTCGAAGGCCGTGAACACCGCCGTCAGGAGCAGTCCCCACAGGTACTTCCCCTTATAGGCCAGCACGATACCGGCGATCAGGGGCGGCAGGTAGGCCAGTGCCCACACCTTCCAGATGTGCCCGGCGGCAATGATGATCAGGAAATACGTGGAGAAGGCCCAGATGATGGCACCGAGGGCCGCCAAGTGCTGACGGAAGTCGAACGCCCTCAACAGGATATAGAAGCCCAGGAGATAGGCAAACACGAACCACACATTCTCTGGCAGCCACAGGTGATAGGCGTTCACCGCCTTCGTCAACAGGTCGGTAGAACCGTACGACGGTGCCATCTGGTAGGTCGGCATACCACCGAACAGGGCATTCGTCCAGCGCGAGCGCTCACCCGTCTTCTGCAGATACTCAATACCCTCCTGACCGGCACCGCGTCCCGCCGAGGCATCATGACGATAGAGGATGCGCCCCTCGATGTCGGCGGGGAAGAAATAGGCAAAGGCCAGTACGGCAAACAACAGCACTGCCAACACGTCGGGCAGGCATTTCTTCAAAATATTCATAACTTGCAAGTTCTTAATTCTGCTGCAAAGATACAAATAAAATAAGAATTAAGAATTTGGAATTAAGAATTATTTTGTACCTTTGCAGCGATTATGGAAGAAAACATCATTACCAGCGTGCAGAATGCCCGCGTGAAACACGTGGTGGCACTCCAGCAGAAGTCCTCGCTCCGCCGCGAGGAAGGACGCTTCGTGGTCGAGGGCCAGCGCGAGATCAAGCACTGCATCGACTGTGGGTATGAGATCGTTGAGGTTTTCTCGAGGAAGGAGGAAGGAGGACGGAGGAAGGAGAATAGGCTGTCCGAGACCTTAGTTTCTCCTGCTGTGTATGAGAAGATGGCCTACCGCGGCTCGACAGAGGGGATGATTGCCATAGCAAAGAGCAAAGAGCACAGTCTATCCTCCCTCCTCCTTCCTCCTTCCTCCTTCCTCGAGAAGAAAAATCCCCTCATCGTGGTTCTGGAGAGCGTCGAGAAGCCCGGCAACCTGGGGGCCATCCTGCGCAGTGCCGAGGCGGCGGGCGTGGATGCCGTCATCGTGTGCGACCCGCTGACCGACCTCTATAATCCCAATGTCATCCGGGCCAGCATCGGCGGAATCTTCAGCGTGCCCACCGTGGCCTGCTCGTCGCAGGAGTGCATCGCCTTCCTTAAGGAACGGGGCATCCGCATCCTCACCGCCCAACTTCAGGACTCCTACGAGTACTACGACTACGACATGACAGGTTCCACCGCCATCGTGATGGGCACGGAGTCGACGGGACTCACCGACATCTGGCGCCAGGCCGCCGATGCCCATATCCGTATCCCCATGCTGGGGCGGCTCGACTCGCTGAACGTCAGCGTGAGCGCCGCCATCCTGATGTACGAGGCCGTACGGCAGAGAAAGGTGAAAAGGTGAGAAGGTGAGAAGGTGAAAAGGTGAGAAAGTGAAAAATAAACATAAGATATGAAAATAGGAATTATTGTAGCGATGGACAAGGAGTTGCAGCAACTCCAGTCCCTCTTCTCCTCGGAGAATGTCATTGTACAGAAAAGCGGCATCGGCAAGGTGAACGCCGCCCTGCAGACCGCCCGTATGATCGCGGAGTATCACCCCGACTGCATCATCTCCTCAGGCTGTGCAGGCGGCAACGGTGACGACATCAACGTGCAGGATGTCGTGGTGAGCACCCAACTGGCCTACCACGATGTCTACTGCGGACTGGCCATTGGCAAGAGCGAGTACGGCCAGGTGCAGGGTTTCCCCGCCCGTTTCGAGGCCGATCCGAAACTGATGACAAAGGCCGTGATCCTGAACAAGCAACTTACCGACATCAAGGTCCACCCCGGTCTCATCGTCACCGGCGACTGGTTCGTCGACTCGAAGGAGAAGATGCGTGAGATCATCGGCCACTTCCCCGAGGCCAAGGCCGTCGACATGGAGAGTGCCGCCATCGCCCACACGTGTTTCATCCATCAGGTGCCGTTCATCTCGTTCCGCGTCATCAGCGACATTCCCCTGCGAGATACCGACGCCTCGCAGTACCACGATTTCTGGAACACCATCGCCGAGCACTCCTTCCAGGTCACCAAGACCTTCATCGAGAGCCTCTGATTATGAAAATTGTGCATTGTGCATTATGAATTGTGCATTATAAATTAAGATTATGGAAGTCATACAAAGTTTCACCATCGACCACACCCACCTGAAGCCGGGTATCTATGTCTCGCGCGAAGACAAAGGCTTCACCACGTTCGACCTGCGCATCACCGAGCCCAACCAGGAGCCCGCCGTAGCCCCTGCAGCCATGCACAGCCTGGAGCACCTGATGGCCACTTGGTTCCGCAATTCCGAAGCCAAGGAGGACGTGGTGTATGTAGGCCCGATGGGCTGTCTCACGGGCATGTATATCATCATGACGGGAGCCTACACCGTGGAGGACATGCGCCGCCTGACGATCGAGTGCCTGCAGTGGATCCTCACGCAGACAGAAGTGCCTGCCACCGAGCCCCAGACCTGCGGCAACTACCTGCTCCACGACCTGCCGATGTGCAAGTGGGAGAGCGCCCGCTACCTCGACCGTCTGCAAAACGATTTCCACTGCGAGTACACCAAACTCCAGATCACCCTCGACGACGGTCGTGTGTTCGCCGATGCCTAACAATAAATCCCCCGCCAGTTGGCGGGGGATTTATTGTCATACCTTGTTTGCCTTCTTGCGCTGGTCGTGGTCGAGGATGGTCTTGCGCATGCGCATCGACTTAGGCGTCACCTCTACCAACTCGTCCTGCTTGATGTACTCCAGGCACTCCTCCAGGCTCATCACGGTCTTGGGGATGATGCGGGCCTTCTCGTCGGTACCCGAGGCACGCACGTTGGTCAACTGCTTGGCCTTGCAGACGTTCACAACGAGGTCGTTGTCGTGGACGTGCTCGCCGACCACCTGACCGGCATACACGTCCTCGCCCGGGTCGATGAAGAACTTACCGCGGTCCTGCAGTTTGTCGATGGCGTAGGCAAAGGCGTTGCCCGTATCCATCGAGATCATCGAGCCGTTCACGCGGCGCTCTATCTCCCCCTTATACGGCTGATATTCCTTGAAGCGGTGGGCCATGATGGCCTCGCCCTGACTGGCCGTGAGCACGTTCGTGCGCAGACCGATAATACCGCGCGAAGGGATGTCGAACTCGATGTTCACGCGCTCGCCCTGATTGTCCATCGACGTCATCTCACCCTTGCGGCGCGTCACCATGTCGATCATCTTCGACGAGAACTCCTCGGGCACGTTGATCGTCAGTTCCTCGATGGGCTCACACTTCTGGCCGTCGATCTCCTTGTAGATCACCTGCGGCTGTCCCACCTGCAGTTCGTAGCCCTCACGGCGCATGGTCTCCACGAGCACGGAGAGATGCAGCACGCCGCGACCTGAGACGATCCACTTGTCGGTAGAGTCCTCGAAGGGCTCCACACGCAGGGCCAGATTCTTCTCCAGTTCCTTCTCCAGACGGTCGTTGATGTGGCGCGAGGTCACATACTTACCCTCCTTGCCGAAGAAGGGCGAGTCGTTGATGGTGAAGAGCATCGACATCGTGGGCTCGTCGATGGCGATGGGCGGCAGCGGTTCCGGATTCTCCAGGTCGCAGATGGTGTCGCCGATCTCAAACCGCTCCAGGCCAATTACGGCACAGATGTCACCGCAGTCGACACTCTCCGTGCGTACGTGCGTCATACCCTCGAAGGTATGTAGTTCTTTGATCTTCGTCTTCTCCAGCGTCCCGTCGCGATGTGCGATGGTCACCTGCATGCCGTCCTTCAACTGTCCGCGGTGCACGCGGCCCACGGCGATGCGGCCCTGATAACTCGAGTAGTCGAGGCTGGTGATCAGCATCTGGGGCGTGCCCTCAATCTGCTGCGGGGCGGGAATCACCTCCACGATCTTGTCGAGCAGATAGGTGATATTGTCCGTCGGCGTCTTCCAGTCCTCACCCATCCAGCCGTTCTTGGCGGAGCCATACACCACGGGGAAGTCGAGTTGGTCCTCAGTGGCGTTCAGCGAGAACATCAGGTCGAACACCATCTCGTAGACCTCCTCAGGACGACAGTTGGGCTTATCCACCTTGTTCACCACCACGATGGGCTTCAGTCCGATCTGCAGGGCTTTCTGCAGCACGAATCGTGTCTGGGGCATCGGGCCCTCGAAGGCGTCGACGAGCAGCAGACAGCCATCGGCCATGTTGAGCACGCGCTCCACCTCGCCGCCGAAGTCGGAGTGTCCCGGCGTATCGATGATATTAATCTTCACACCCTTCCAGGTGATACTGACATTCTTCGAGAGAATGGTGATGCCGCGCTCACGCTCCAGGTCGTTGGCGTCGAGCACCTGACTCGACAGGTTCTGTCCCTCACGGAAGAGATTGCCTGCCAGCATCATCTTGTCGACCAGCGTTGTCTTACCGTGGTCTACATGCGCTATAATGGCGATATTTCTGATATCCTGCATAACCTAATCTATTAAAAACGGCTGCAAAGGTACGAATATTTTTCGAAAAAGTTTGCAGTATCGAAAAAAAGTTGTACCTTTGCAGCCGCATTTCGGAAAATCCGGAGCATCCGACGACGTAAACAGCCCGGTGATTAGGGTCGTAGCGCGTCTGAAAGATGTATGTGCAACAACATTTTAATCACATTCAAAACTATGTATTTAGACAAAGCCAAGAAGGAAGAGATCTTCGGTAAGTATGGCAAGAGCACGACCGACACCGGTTCTGCAGAGGCTCAGATCGCCCTCTTCTCTTATCGCATCTCTCACCTGACAGAGCACCTGAAGAAGAACCACAAGGACCACAACACCGCCCGCTCGCTGACCATGCTGGTAGGTAAGCGCCGTAAGTTGCTGAAGTACCTGTACCAGAACGACATCAATCGTTACCGTGCTATTATCAAGGCCCTCGGTCTTCGTAAGTAAATGGCTCAATAAAGGCTCGCAAGATTTGCGAGCCTTTTTCTTTTCCTTTATTCGTCTGGCAGGAACAGCGGATCCTCCGGCATCACCATTACCGGCTTTGTCTCGGCAGCCTTCAGGATTTTCTCCGGGACAAACTGCTTGTCCACCACAAGACGGAACATATACTCCCTGAACCAGCGGTCGGTCATGATCAGGCATCCCTTCTGTCCCCAGGCGGCACCCCACGAGTTCTCTACCTTCCATTTCCTGGCCTTTCCCTCATCATCGAGATCCACTGCGGTAAGTGTCATGGCATGGGTGGAACCACTGTCGAAGGTGGCGATGCGCTGGGCCTTGTCCATACCGAAGGTCGTGCCGAAGAGGGCACCATAATCGTAGTTCTCCGTATCGGCATAGCCGCGCTGACGGTCCAGGCATTTCCCCACGTCGTAGGAACTATAGAGTTTCCTTCCTGCCTTCAACTGTGCGATGGCCATCTCCTCGATATCGTCCATCGGCAGGTTCACGTATTTCCAGTTATGACCGTCGTAGGTGTGGCGGTCGTATTCCACCTCGTAGGTCTGGTAGTAAGGCCTGCGGGGATCGTTCATCGCCATAATGAACGTGCCGTTCAACTGCTGCCCCACAATCTCCTGGTAGAAGGATTTCGGCGTATATTCCTTGGCGGGAGCCAGGGCCTTGCCATCCTTGCCTTTGAAGGCATAGGTGAAGGTGGCTGGCGGCTCGCCGATGGTCAACTGCAGCATCTTATAGATCTGAGCGAGCATCTGCGTCTTCCGACTGTTGATGTCGGCCGACTTCTTGCCCTGCGCTACCATGTCGCGCAGTTCGAGACCGAACTCCCGCAGTTTCGATGCGACCAGCGAACTGGCCTTCGAGGTGTTGTCGCTGGAATACGACTCAGGCATCACCTCCATCGGTACCAGTCCGTATTTCTCCGAGAGGTCGGCCACACCGCAGAACGTACCACCGTCACCGATGGGATGGTGGAAGAAGAACTGCACGCGCTGGTCGTCGATGGGCTTCTTCGCCGTATCAATCACACCCTGCAGCATCAGGTTCGCCTTCTCCAATTGATCCCAGAAGAAGAGGTACGCCTGAGATAGTTCCACAGTGAGCGAGTCCGTGCGGAGGGCAAAGTCGGAACGCAGTACGTTCAGCCCACTGAACATCCAGCAGCGTCCCGATGACTTTTGGTCGGTGATGGTCTGACTCTTCGTCTCCACACTGAAGTAAGTATCAAGCGCCCCTGCATTCTGGTGATTCACGGCCAGGTTGTTGATGTTGTTCGCCGCGATGGCGTTTGCTATCGCACGGTTCACGGGCTGCTGTCCCTTCTGAATCTCCCGAAGCATCTCCTGCGAGATGCCTCCGTTCTGTGCCATGGCAGCCAGTTGTGCCACTGCCAGGCAACACCATAAAACAGTTCTTTTCATCATGCTCCTATTCTATTGTAATCTTCACGTTCTCCTGCCGGATGTTGGTGCAATTGGTAAAGACGGCATCCTGATTGGCGCGGATGGTGACATTCTTCAGATGAATGTTGTCCATGGGCATCTCGGGGAGGCCGTTGAACTCCATGGCGCGGCCAGCACCATTACAGATGACGTTCTGGATGTCTATGTTACGAAAGATGGGCGTAGTCTCGTCGACAGGCATTTTCGTGACATTGTCGGGCTGGTCGCCGTCGGCCAGCATCTCTGCCACGGACTTGCCGCCATAGTACATATTGAAGGTGATGGCATCGGTGGTGATATTCATCATGGAGATACCGTCAATGTAGATGTTCTCCACAATACCGCCACGACCACGGGTGGACTTAAAGCGGAGACCGACGTCAGTGCCGAGGAACTGACAGTTGGACACCTTGAAGTTCTTGACACCGCCACTCATCTCAGAGCCCACGACAAAGCCGCCATGACCGGCGAAGACGGTGCAGCCGTCAACGACAACATTCTCGCAGGGAACACCGCGTCTACGGCCATCGGCATCTTTACCGCTCTTGATGCAGATACCATCGTCGCCTGCATCGAACTTGGAGTTGACGATCAGGGCATTCTTACACGACTCAAGATCGAGGGCATCGCCGTTCTGAGCGTAGAACGGATTACGGGAGAGGATGCCGTCGAGAATAATGTTCTCGCACATGAGGGGATGGATACACCAAGCAGGGGAGTTCTGGAAGATCACGCCCTGAAGCAGTACGTTCTTGCAACTGACGAGGCTGATCATGACGGGACGGAGGAAACGATGGATAGCCTCCCACTCTTCGTCGGTCTGAGCCTTTGGCACATTCAGATCAGCACCCTTCTCACCCTTGGCATAACTCTCTGAGGGCACCCAATAGTCCTTGCGCAACTCGAAACCCTCAGGCTGGGCAAGCAGTTTCTTCCAATGGGAGTCCGACACTTTGGCACGCTTCACGGGGCGCCAGTACTGTCCGTTACCGTCGATGGCACCACGACCTGTGATGGCTATATTCTCAGCCCCGTTGGCACTCAGCGGCGACTGGCAGCGACGGGTGTCAAGGCCTTCAAACGAGGTCTTGATAATAGGGAAGAGCGTCTCGTCGGCAGCAAACTGGATGACAGCACCCATCTCAAGATGGAGGTCGATATTGCTCTTAAGCACAATGGGACCCGTGAGCCATACACCAGCAGGCACGACGAGATGACCGCCGCCCTGTGCTGTAAGGGCATCGATGGCCTGGGCAAAGGCATCGGTGCAGAGTTGAGAGCCCGTGGGATCAGCACCGAAGTCACTTAGAACAACCTGATGGTCAGGGAAAACGGGTGCCTTGACCTCGGGCATCGGGAAAGGCAGGTTCTTCGTGTACTTCTTGTAGGGGTTGTCACCCTGCCCACAGCAGGACATCTGGGCACTGGCACTCACGGTGACGAAGAGTGCGGAAAGCGTTAAGGCAAGTAGTTTTTTCTTCATTGTTGTATTTGTTATAAGTGGTTAGTCTTGTATCTCGGTGAGGGGCTTCATGACGAAGTCGCGCTCATGCATCAAGGGATGCGGTATCTGGAGGTCGGGCTCGGAGACCGTGAGGTCGTCGTAGAGCAGGATATCGATATCGATAGGCCTGTCAGCATAGCCATCATCCGACTTTTTAGTTCGTCCGAGCCGTCGTTCGATGCGCTGGGTGACTCGAAGGAGTTGACGCGGGGTGAGGTCCGTCTCGCAGCGGATAACCGCGTTGAGGAAGGGGTTCTCGGACTCAAAGCCCCAGGGTGCAGTCTCAATAAGCGATGACTGGCGGGTAACCTGCCCTACCCGCTCCGCAATGAGGGCTATGGCCCGACGGATGGTATCCTCACGGTCACCAAGGTTGCTCCCCAACCCCAAAAACACCTGATGCTTAGTCATCCAACATCAGCATGGCATCACCATAGCAGCCGAACTTATAGCCGTTCTTCACTGCCTTATTATAGGCCTCGTAGACGAGGTCGTAGCCGCCGAAGGAACACTGGCTCATCATCATCGTGGACTCGGGGTGATAGAAGTTGGCGATCATGGCATTGGCCAGGCCGTACTCATAGGGAGGGAAGATGAACTTATTGGTCCATCCCTCAAACTCCTTGAGCAAGCCGTCAGTACCGACGGCAGTCTCCGTAGCGCGGGCGGTGCTGACGCCGACGACGCAGACACGGCGCCCAGCCTCCTTCGTGGAGTTGACGATGTCGCAGGCCTCCTTGCTGACGAACATCTGCTCTGATGACATCTTATGCTTCGTGAGGTCCTCGACCTCGATGGGATCGAAACTGCCAAGACCGCAGTGGAGGGTGATGAAGGCAAAGTGGATGCCACGGATCTCCATGCGCTTCATCAGTTCACGACTGAAGTGAAGGCCGGAGGCGGGAGCGGTGACGGCACCTTCCTTCGCAGCATAGATGGTCTGGAAGCGTTCCATATCCTCTTCCACGGCAGGACGGCGGTCAATGATATAGCGGGGCAGCGGGGCCTCACCCAAGGCGAAGAGTTCGCGCTTGAACTCGTCGTGGGGGCAATCGTAGAGGAAGCGCAGGGTGCGACCACGGCTGGTGGTGTTGTCGATGACCTCGGCCACCATCGGGCCGTCATCCTCGAAGAACAGTTTGTTGCCGATGCGGATCTTACGAGCCGGCTCCACGAGCACGTCCCAAAGGCGCAAGTCCTTATTGAGTTCGCGCAGGAGGAACACCTCAATCTTGGCATCGGTCTTCTCCTTCGTACCGTAGAGACGGGCGGGGAATACCTGTGTGTCGTTGAATACAAAAGTGTCGTCCTCGTCAAAGTAGTCGAGGATATTACGGAAGTCGAGATAGACGGGATTGCCCTCTTCATCCTTGAGGTCATCGCCGTTCTCGTCCTTTTTGGTCATCTCAATCCTGCCGCTCTTGCGGTGTACCACCATCAAGCGGCACTCGTCGCGATGGAACGGGGGCTCCAGTGCAACCAGGTCTTCGGGGAGCCGAAACTTAAACTGTGATAGTTTCATATTCTGTATTTTTGTCCAGCCAGGCTGGGAATTCTTCAAATGTGAGACAGTCCTCGATGCGCACGTCACCGACACGGGTGCGACAGAGAGCAGTCAGATAGGCACCGCTGCCAAGGGCTTCGCCGATGTCACGGGCCAGAGAGCGGATGTAGGTACCCTTGCCACAGACCACGCGGATGGAGAGTTGCATCGTCTCAGGGTCGAAGGCCGTAAGTTCGATCTCGTCGATGCGGATGGGCTTGGGGGCCAGACGGACATCACTGCCCTTACGGGCCAGTTCGTAGGCCCTGTCGCCTGCTACCATACAAGCGGAGAAGAGGGGCGGCTCCTGCATGATATCGCCCTGAAAACGGGGCAGCACAGTACGGATAAGTTCCTCCGTGATGTGTGCCGTGGGATAGGTCTGGTCGACCTCGTGCTCCATATCGTAACTGGGTGTGGTGGCACCGAGTTGGAGGGTGGCCGTGTACTCCTTGGTGTGGAGTTGCAGACGCTCAATCTGCTTCGTGGCCTTACCCGTACAGAGGATGAGCACACCCGTGGCCAGCGGGTCAAGGGTGCCGGCATGGCCCATTTTCACGCGTTTCACCTTCAGTCGCTTGGAGACAAGGTAGCGGATATGTGCCAGTGCCCCGAAACTCGACATCCGGTAGGGCTTGTTGATATAGATGTAGGCTCCCTCCTGAAAATTCATCGCGAGAGTTGATAGACGAGTACTGCCAGACCTATGATGGCACAGTAGATACCGAAATAGACCAACTTGCCTTTCTTGACGACATTGATCATCAACTTGCAGGCGAAACAGCCTGAAAGGAAGGCTGCCAGAAAGCCGATGCAGAGCGGGAACGTCCCTATGTCGCCCATCACGGCCTCACCCTTCATGGCCTTGAGGACATCAAGCAGAGCCTCGCCGAGAATCGGGGGGATGACCATCAGGAACGAGAACTGGGCCAGTTTCTCCTTCTTATTACCCAGCATAAGACCCGTGGCGATGGTTGAGCCGGAGCGCGACAGGCCAGGCAGCACGGCACAGGCCTGGGCCACGCCGATCACGAAGGCATCCCACAGAGAGATATGCTCCTTCTGACGGGGCTTGGCATAGTAGGAGAAAATCAGCAGCACGGCTGTCACCATCAGCATTACGCCGACGATGAGCAGACCGGAGCCGAAGGCTTCTTCCACCTTGTCCTTGAAGAACAGGCCCACGATGCCGACGGGAATCATCGACACCAGGATGTTGAGCGCGTATTTCGTCTCTTCGTTCATCTCGAACTTGAAGAGGCCCTTCAAAATCCAGTCGATCTCCTTCCAGAGCATTACCAGTGTGGAGAGCACGGTGGCCACGTGAACGGCTACCGTAAACATGAGACTCTCTTCACCCTTGATGCCGAAAAAGGATGATGCAATGGCCAGATGACCACTCGAACTGACGGGCAGGTATTCAGTCAATCCCTGAATGATGCCCAGAATCAATGCTTGAATCCAATCCATTCTATAAACTCTAAACTATTAACTCTTGACTATCCTTTAGGTTTACGGACGACGGCATAGACCATGGAGACGAAACCGACGAGGCACACCACGGGTGCCACCTTGATACGGCGGGCACTGAAGATGTCGGGCTCAAAGGTCGTATCGGTGGAATTCGGACCTGTCATCAGCAGGAAGCCGATAATCACGATGACCATGCCCACTGCCAACAGTATGAAATTCATCTTGTCGAATGCAAAGTTCTTCTTATCCATAAACTATAAACTGTAAACTATAATCTGAAACTAAATCTTATACAAATCACCAGCCGACATGCGCAGGAACTTGTTGACGGAGATATAGGAACTGACGGTGGTGATGATAATACCGAACAGCAGAACGGCTCCAGCCGTGACAGCCAACTCACGCCAGGTAATAATGGTCATCATGTTGGGCTCATAATTATACAGGCCATAGACGCAGCCGCCCAACACGGCAATGGCAATCAGAGCGGCGATAATGCCCACCAAGAGTCCGTTCTTCATGAACGGGCGGCGGATGAAGCCCCACGAGGCTCCGACGAGTTTCATCGTGTGGATGAGGAAACGGCGGGAGTAGATGCTGAGGCGCACCGTGTTGTTGATGAGCGAGAACGAGATGAAGGTCAACAGGGCGGCGACAACCATCAGCAGGATGTTCACCTTCGCCAGATTGCGGTTGACGCTGTCCATCAGGTCTACCTGATAGGCCACATCACTCACTTTCGGATTTTTCTTGATCTCGGCGGCTATCCACTTCAGGGAGTCACGGTTGGCATAATCAGATTTCATCTGCAGTTCCAGCGTCGCCGAGAAGGGATTCACGCCCAAGAACTCCGAGGGGTCGGAGCCCATGGCGGCAGTCTGCTCCTTCAGTGCCTGCTCACGGCTGATGTAGTCGATGTTACGGGCATAGGGACGATGGTACAGGTCGCGGCACAGGAGTTTGGCCTCATTGACGGAGACCTCGTCCTTGAGCATCACCGTCACCGTGAGGTTCTCCTTCACCCACTGCGACAGGTTGTGAGAGGTGAGCACAGAGAATACAACCACACCTATCAGCACAAGCACCATCGCCGTACTGATGCACAAGGTTACCAACTGCACACCACGACGGTTGCCAGCATTTCTTTTACGCCTTTTCATTAATCTTACGTACGTAATTATCGAATTTGGCTGCAAAGATACAATATTTTTTTGGCAACTCCAAAAAAAATCGTAATTTTGCAGGCAGTATGAGTACGATTATCTATCCATCCCCCATCTTCGGGCCTGTCCACAGCCGTCGGCTGGGACTTTCCCTGGGCATCAACCTGCTACCAGCTGACGGCAAGGTATGCTCTTTCGACTGCATCTATTGTGAGTGTGGCTTCAATGAAGACCATCGTCCTGCGCTTCCACTCCCCAAGCGGGAAGAGGTGGCCCGGAAACTGGAGGCTAAACTCCAGGAGATGACCGCCGAGGGAAGGCTGCCCGACGTGCTGACCTTTGCCGGCAACGGCGAGCCCACCTGTCATCCGCATTTCGCAGAGATTATCGACGACACCATCCGCCTGCGCGACCAGTACTGTCCGAAGGCAAAGGTCTCCGTACTGAGCAACTCTACGATGATCCACCGCCAGCAGGTGCACGATGCCCTGATGCGTGTGGACAACAACATCCTGAAACTCGACACCGTAGACCCCTTATATATAAATAAGGTGGATCATCCCAACGGCACCTACGACGTCGACCTGATCATCGAGCGCATGAAGGCCTTCAAGGGGCATATCATCGTTCAGACCATGTTTATGAGGGGGGAGATAAGGAGGAAGGAGGAAGGAGAAAGGAGTAAGGAGGAAGGAGAAAGGAGTAAGGAGTCTGTAGATAATACCGGGGAGGAATATGTGGGACCGTGGCTGGAGGCCGTAAAGGCGATTGCGCCCCAGCAGGTGATGATCTACACCATCGACCGCGAGACACCCACCCCGGGACTACTGAAGGCCACCCACGAACAACTCGACGCCATCCGCGACCGAGTCATCGCCGCCGGTATCCCCTGCACCGCCTCCTATTAAATACGAATTTCCCCTGCCAGACTGGCAGGGGAAATTTGCTTACTTACACATGATGCCTCGTTTCGTACCTTCGAGGAACTCGATGATAGTCCGGATCTCAGGACTGTCGGGCACCTGCTCCTTGATCTGATTGATCACATCGAAGGTACTGGTCTTTCCGTGGAACAACAGACGGTAGGCATTGGCGATGTGCTTCTGTACCTTTACGTCGATGCCGGCCTCGGTTATCATCGTATTATTGGGACCACCGTATTCTATCGGCTTGCCGCCTGCCACGACAAACGGCGGGATATCCTTCGAGAAGGTGCAGCCTGCCTGTACAAGTGCCAGACGGCCCACACGGGTGTTGGCGTTCTGGATAGCACTCGACGAGAAGATCACGCCATTATGGATCTCGCAGTCACCGGCGATCTTCACGCCATAGCCGAACACGCAGTGGTCACCCACCACCGTATCATGGCTGATATGCGTTCCCTCGAGCAGGAAGTTGCTGTTGCCAATCACGGTACAGCCATCGCGCTGGGTACCGCGGTTGATCACCACGTTCTCGCGGATCACGTTGTTGTCACCGATCTTCACGTACGACTTCGCGCCACGGAAGTTGAAGTCCTGCGGCAGGGCGGCAATCACCGAGCCCTGGTGGATCTTGTTGTTGTTGCCGATACGCGACCCGTTACAGATAGAGACAAAGGGGAAGATGATGCAGTTGTCACCGATCTCCACGTCGTCTTCGATATACACGAAGGGGAATATCTTACAGTTGTTGCCGATCTTCGCCTTTGGGCTTATTTCGGCCTTGGGGGATATTTCGTTCATTTCATTCACTTTTTTAGGAGTCAGGAGAAAGGAGTCAGGAGTCAAGTAGATATGTTCTACAGGACGTTTCTGCTTTTGATGCCCTTGTAATAGGCAGTCAGCAGCCTGCTCGCTTCCTCGATACTCTGATTTAACATATTGTAATACTCATCATTAATGTAGCCAAGATCTTTAGAAAGAAGTATATAGTATCTGCATTCTTCCAAACTGCCTTGAGAAATGTTCAGGAAGCGAAGTTTATCATTCATTCCATCCCGTCTATATCCTTCAGCAATATTCGCAGCAATAGAGACTGCTGCCCTCTCGAATTGAGAACAGAGTCCATATCGCTCATAAGCGGGAAAAGTTCTGGTGGTCTGATAGACCTGCACGACAAAGGCATGTGCCTTCTGCCAAGCATGAACTTCCTTGAAACTCTGCGTCATTTGCAAATCTACTTACTCCTTTACTACTGACTCCTTATTTACTTCCTCCTCCAAGAGCCTGGTAGAGATTCACTACTGCTTGCATCTTGTTGAACTGGTCGGTGACCTCGGAGATCTCGGCATTGAGCAGACTGCTCTGGGCGGAGATGACCTCCAGGTAGGTGGTGTTGCTGCTGGACTCCATCAACTTCTTGGTGTCCTCCACATTCTGCTTCAGCACAGCGACGCGCTTGCCGTCGAGTTCAGCCTTCTCGGCAGAGGAGTTATACTGCACAAGGGCATTCGACACCTCGTTGCCAGCCTTCAGCACGGCATTCTGCCACGTATTGTAGGCCTGCTCATACTGATACTTGGCCACCTTCAGGCCAGCCACGATCTGTCCGTGCTGGAAGATGGGCTGCACCAGTGAGCCGACGGCAGAGAGGAGCCACTTGCCGGGATTGATGATGGCACCACCGGCACTGTTGGTGAAGGCGGCAGTACCCGTCACCGTGATGTTCGGATAAAAACGGCTGCGGGCCGTCTCCACATCATAGAAGCACTGAGCCAGCGACATCTCGGCAGCGTGCACGTCGGCACGGTTGTTGAGCAACTGGATGCCTACGCCCGTAGAGAGTTCCGTGGGCAGGCTCTGACCGGCGAATGTACCGCGCTGGATGGTCTGTCCCTGCTGACCGATGAGCAGCGAGAGCGAGTTCTCGCACTCACGCACCTGACGGAGCAGATCGACTTTCTGGGCCTGTACGCTGTAGTAGGCAGCCTCGGCACTCTGTACGGCGGTAGAGCGGTAGCCGATGCGGTTCTCGTGCATGAACTTCATCTTCTCCCAGGTCTCCTTCGTCAACTGTTCCATGTCGCTGACGATCTCCACCTGACGGTCGAGCATCAGCAGCGTGTAATAGAGGTTGGCGATGCCCGAGATGATGTTGGTCTTCACCACCGTCTGATAGTCCTTCGTGGCGATGAGTTGCATCTGGGCGGAGCGCTTCACGCTGAGAAGGTTGCCGAAGAGGTCGACGTTCCAACTGGCCGATACGGGCAGCGAATAGGTCTGCGAGGCCTTGGAGCCGTCGAACGAGGCGATGGTTCCCTGCGGCGAGAACACCAGCGAGGGCAGGAAGGCCAGACGGGCAATCTTCAGCGCCTCGTTCACCATCTTCACGTTGAGGGCAGCATTCAGCAGGTCGGGATTGTTGTCCAGGCCCTGCTGGATGAGCGACTGCAACTGCGGATCGATGAAGACACTGCGCCAGGGCATATTGCCGAACGACGTGGTATCCGTCACGGCGAGCGTATCGGTGAGCGACACAGGGTCGCGCACGATACCGTCTGCCTTGACTTCAGGACGATCGTACTTGTTATAGAGTCCGCAACCGGTTAGCAGCGTTGCTGCTACAATGCACAATGCACAATGCACAATGCATAATTGGGCGGACTTAAATCTTTCTATCACTTTAGATATTATCATAATCTACATCTTTAACTTGTGCATTGTACATTGTGCATTGTGCATTGTGCATTGAGCATTGAGCATTGTGCATTGTGCATTACTTCTCCAATTCATAATTTACGGGAGTCTTACCATGTGCATACTGGGCCAGTTCGGCAGCCACTTCCTCGTTCTCCTCGTCCTCGAACTTCATCGGACGGAACTTCTCCTGAACCGACTGGAAGATCACGAACAGGGCAGGCACCACGAAGATCTGGATGAGGGTACCGATGAGCATACCACCCACGGCAGCGGCACCCAGCGTCTGGTTACCGTTCTTACCCACACCCGAGGCGAACATCATCGGCAGCAGACCGATCACCATGGCCAGTGAAGTCATCAGGATAGGACGCAGACGGGCGGCGGCACCGAGCACAGCCGACCACGAGATGGCCATACCCGTCTCACGGCGCTCCAAGGCGAACTGCACAATCAGGATGGCATTCTTGGCCAACAGACCGATTAGCATGATGAGTGAGATCTGCATGTAGATATCGTTAGAGTGGCCGAAGATCTGCGTAAACAGGAAGGCACCGGCCAGTCCGAACGGCACGGAGAGCACCACGGCCAGCGGCAGGATATACGACTCATACTGTGCCGACAGGATCAGGTAGATGAAGATGAAGCACAGCACGAAGATCATCGCCGTGGAGTTGCTCGATGCAGCCTCCGAACGGGTCAGACCTGAGTAGTCGTAGGTGTAGCCAGCGGGCAGCACTTGGGCAGCCACCTCCTGCACAGCCTGAATGGCCTGACCTGTAGAGTAGCCACTGGCCACGGTTGCCGTCACGTTGATGGCAGTAAACAGGTTGAAGCGGTTGATGTTCGACGGGCCATAGACGCGTTTCAGCGTGCAGAACTCCTTTACAGGCGACATGCCAGCACCCGTGCGGACATATATATTATTCAGCGAAGCCTCCGTCATGCGGGTCTCGGGCGAGCCCTGCACCATCACACGGTAGAGTTTACCGTAGGCGTTGAAGTTAGAGGCATAGAGACCGCCATAGTAACCCTGCAGCGTGGTCAGCACGACGCGGGGCGAGATGCCGGCCTGCTTACACTTGGCGACATCCACCGAGATCATGTACTGCGGATAACTGGGGTTGTAGGAGGTCTGGGCCATCTGGATCTCCGGACGCTTGTTGAGTTCGACCAGATAGTCCTTCACGATCTCGAAGAAACGATTCAGGTCACCACCCGTACGGTCCTGCATCACGAGCGAGATACCCGAGTTGGCAGAGAAGCCGGGAATCATTGGCGGACCGAAGGCCAGGATGGAGGCATCCTTGATGTGGGCCGTCTTCAGATAGATCTGCGCCAGCACACCGTCACGCTCGTAGGGATTGAGGAAGAAGCGGTAGATGCCGTCACCCTGCCACAGTCCGCTGAGCTTCCAGAAGAAGCCCTTCTGACGCTCGCTGAACGGCTTCAGCTTGATGATGAACGTGGCCTGGTCGGAACCAGCACCAGCGATGAAGTTGTAACCCTGGATCTGCTCACGGCTCTGGATGGCGGGGTCGGCAGCCAGGATGGAGTCCACCTCGTTGATGATCTGCGTGGTGCGGGCCACCGACGTTGCCGGCGGCATGGAGATGGTACAGAAGAGCGTACCCGTATCCTCGTCGGGCACCAGACCCGTCTTTGTCGTCATCATCGTCACGGCCAGCACGGCAATACCGACAATTACCGTCACGATGATGGCCAGCGGCTTGCGCACCAGTTTCTCGACGATGTTCTTATACTTGTTGGTGGTCGTGGTGAAGGCCGTATTGAACGAGGCGTGGAAACGGTCGATCATCGACATCTTCTTCTCGTGGCCCTCCTTGTCGTGGGGCTTCAGGAAGATGGCACAGAGCGCCGGTGACAGCGTCAGGGCGTTCAGCGCTGAGATGAAGATGGAGGTGGCCATCGTCACACCGAACTCACGGTAGAACGTACCGCTCGTACCACCCATGAACGACACGGGGATGAACACCGAGGCCATCACAAGGGTGATCGAGATGATGGCACCCGAGATCTCGTTCATGGCGTCGATAGAGGCCGTCAGCGTCGACTTGTAGCCCTGGTCCAACTTGGCATGCACGGCCTCGACCACCACGATGGCATCATCGACCACGATGGCGATAGCCAGCAGCAGGGCCGAGAGCACCAGCAGGTTGATGGAGAAGCCGAACACCTCGAGGAAGAAGAACGTACCAATCAGCGATACCGGCACGGCAATCAGCGGGATGAGCGTCGAGCGCCAGTCCTGCAGGAAGACGTAGATCACGATGAACACCAGCAGCAGGGTGAAGAACAGGGTGAACACCACCTCCTCGATCGACGCATAGAGGAACTCCGTCACGTCGTAGTTGATCTTGTAGGTCATGCCCGGCGGGAACAGTTTGGCCTGCTCCTCCAGTTCGGCCTTCACCTGCTTGGCAATCTCGTTGGCGTTGGAGCCTGCAATCTGCTGCACCATACCCATCACCGACGGGATGTTGTTGTTCTTCATCGACACGGTGTACTGCAGACCGCCGAGTTCGATCTTGGCCACATCCTTCAGTTTCAGCGTATTGCCGTTGGCATCGCTCGAGATGATAATGTTGCCGAACTCCTCAGGTGTCTTCAGACGGCCCGTGTAGCGCATGGCGTACTCGTAGGCCACGTCCGACTGCTCGCCGAAGTTACCGGGAGCGGCCTCGATGTTCTGCTCTGCCAGCACGCCGCTGATGTCGCTCGGCATCAGGCCGTGCTGCTTCATCACGTCGGGCTTCAGCCAGATACGCATCGAGTAGGTCTTCAGACCGGGCGACTGCACGTCACCCACACCCTGGATACGCTTGATGGCCGGGATGATGTTGATGTTATTATAGTTCGTCAGGAACTCATCGTCGTAGCGGCCGTCAGAGGTCAGGGTGAACATCATCACCTGTGAGGTCTGACGCTTCATCACCGTCACACCGATCTGCGTCACCTCGGCAGGCAGCAGGGCCTGGGCCTGGCTGACGCGGTTCTGCACGTTGACGGCACACATATCGGCATTCATGCCCTGGCGGAACAGCACCTGGATGCTGGCCGAGCCAGACGAAGCCGTAGATGAGATATAGTCCATGCCCTCCACACCGTTGATCGACTCTTCGAGCGGCACGATGACGGAGTTCTTCACGGTCTCGGCATCAGCACCGGGATAACTGGTATAGACCACCACGGTAGGCGGCGCGATATCCGGGTACTGCTCAATAGGCAGCGAGGCCAGTCCGATAAAGCCCAGCAGGACGATGAGGATAGAGATCACCGTCGACAGCACCGGGCGTTTGATAAATGTTGTAAAAGTCATATTCTTATGTTTTAGGAGTCAGGAGCCAGGAGTCTGTAGTCAGTAGATTACTTTCGTCCTTTCCTTCGTCCAACCGTTTTTGTCGAAATTCTTTTTGATAGAGTCTATCGCCTTGAGTATACTACCGTCTCCCGACTCCAGACTCCTGTCTACTTACTACTTCATCGCTCCCACAATGTCACCGGCGCTCATGGCCTTGGCCTGCTCCTGGATCTTCTGCTGATACTTTTCAGGCGTGATGGGCACGATCTCCATACCGTCGGAGAGTTTGGTGATGCCGTTGGTCACATACTTGTCACCGGCCTTCAGACCTTCGGTCACGATGTAGTTGTTACCGTCGTTCTGCGGATCCACCTGGATCTCCGTGTACTTCACCTTGTTATCCTTCTGCAGGGTGTAGACGAACTTCTTGTTCTGCACCTCAGAGACGCAGCCCTGCGGGATGATGATGGCATTCGTGTTGCTCGTGGGGATGATGATGGCGCCCGAACCACCGCTCTTCAGGATCTTCTCGGGGTTCTGGAACACGGCGATCATCTGCACGCTGCCCGTGGCAGGATCGATCACACCGCTCATCTTCGTCACCGTTCCGTCGAGGCCGTAGAGCGAACCGTCGGCCAACTGCAACTTCACGGCCGGCATGTCCTTGATGGCACCGGCCAGCCCGCCGGCATTCTTGCCCATCTCGAGCACGTCCTTCTCCGTCATCGAGAAGTAGACCTCCATCGAACTGATGTTCGACACGGTGGTCAGCGTATTGGCTGCGCTGACAAGCGTACCCACCTTGAACGGCAGCGTACCCACCACACCGGCGGCGGGGCTCTTCACGTAGCAGTAACTCAGCATCTCCTTGGCCGAAGCCAGGGCTGCCTGGGCCTGAGCCAGACCGGCCTTGGCCTGTTCAAACTGGTTGGTGGCCGACTGGAGTTCAAAATCACCAATCACACCATTCTGATGCAGTTTCTGCGAGTTCTCGAAACTCAACTTAGCCGTATTGCACGAAGCCTCTGCCGTGTTCACGGCTGCCTGGGCCTGGCGCACCTGGGCCTGATAGGTCACGTTGTCGAGCACGAAGAGCACCTGTCCGGCACCCACCGTCTGACCTTCCTTCACATTGATCTGGGTAATGAATCCCTGCACCTTCGGATGGATCTCCACGTCCTGCACGCCCTTGATGGTGGCAGGATAGGTGCTCTGCATGGTGGTACTCGATGTTCCCACCGTTACCACGGGATACTCGTTGTCGCCAAAATTAGGGCGACCGCCGCCACCACCGCACGACGTCATCAGCAGTGCTGCGGCTGCAATCATCAAAATCTTGTTCTTTTTCATACCTATTACTAAACTAGTTTAATCTATTATCCTTTTCAGCATTTGGGGTGCAAAGTTACGAAAAATATATCTTACGATATATCCCCGTTTTTCTATTTTAACAAAGTTTATTGCCTATTATGGTTTAAACAAATCCCCTCCCCGTTTGGGGGGAGGGGCTCAGGCTGAATCAATCTGGCTGCAGGTCGGCGTACTCCCTGGCGACATTCTCGATGCACGGACAGGCCTTGTGGGGGTTCAGGTCGTGGTGACCGATGATCAAGGCTTTGGGATATGCCCGGTGCAACTGTCTCAGTAGCCAGCGGAGGGCAGCCTTCTGCGCCTCGGTGCGCGTGTCGGCGGGTTGTCCGCGGATGTTCAGCCCGCCCTCGTAGCAGATACCCAGTGAGTGGGCGTTGTGGTTCTTGCAGTGGGCACCGACCATCCATTCAGGTCTCCCTGGCTCAATCGCTCCGTTACGACGGACGACGTAGTGGTAGCCGATGCCGAGGTGGAAGCCCTGCTTCCTATGCCACGTGTCTATCTGAGCCGCCGACGATGTCTGGTCGGGCCTCACTGCCGAACAGTGAATAATCAACATGGTAATCGTTCTCATACTCCTGACTCCTTACTCCTGTCTCCTGACTCCTGTCTCCTTACTCCTGTCTCCTTACTCCTGTCTCCTTACTCCTGTCTCCTGACTCCTTCAAATACTACAACTGACAGTGCCCAGTGCCGTCAACAGTGCCGTTGCCACAGATGCTATGATCTGCACAATCCATCTAACAGTCTCCTTCTTCATAACTCTTCACTCTTAACTTTTTCACCCTTTCAC
>JAFUAK010000162.1 GCA_017460765.1 Prevotella sp.
AAATAAGACAAACGGCACTTTAGTGACCCAGAAGATGATGAGGCATAAACGATGGCCTCCTGATGTTAAAATCCATATAAATGGGGATTGCATCGTTACATTATTTGTATTACCTTTGCAGCCGAATACAAAAACTAAGCACGATTTTGCAGCAGACCATTTTAGAGAAATATAATGTGCCTGTTCCTCGTTATACCAGTTATCCACCGGCTAACTATTTCAGAGAATTATCTGAGGAGGAATACACCAGTGCCGTCCAGCAGTCGAACGGTGCCAGGGACAGGAATCTGTCATTCTATCTGCATATACCCTTCTGTCGCCACCTGTGCCATTATTGTGCCTGTAACTCATACGCCATGCGTAGTGAGGCGGGCGTGGCTGACTATGTAAGGGCGTTGCATCAGGAGATGGATCTGTTATTGCCATTGTTGGAGCGCGACAGGCAGATAGCGCAGATACACTATGGAGGCGGAAGTCCCACAAGCCTACAGCCCGCTGTCATCAAGTCATTAAACCAACACATTTTGACTATATTTCCAAAGATAGAGAGTCCGGAGGTGGCCATCGAGTGCCACCCGGGCTATCTGTCACTTTCTGATTGGAACGGACTTGTTGAGGCGGGCTTTTCAAGATTCAGTATTGGTGTTCAGGACTTCGACGAGAGGGTGCTGAAGACCGTCAATCGCCGACCTTCTCAGGAGCGCATGCAGGATATCTTTGCCGTGCTGCGCGACGGAGGGGCACATATCAACCTTGACTTCCTCTACGGCCTGCCTCACCAGACGGCAGCGGGCTTCTGCCGTTCGATAGAGCAGGCCATTGAGTTGCAGCCTGACCGTCTGGTGATGTTCAGTTATGCCCATGTACCCTGGCTGAAGAAACAGCAACTCATCCTGGAGAAAGCAGGACTGCCTACTGCCGAGGAGAAGGAGCGGATGTTCGACGAGGCAGCCCGACTGCTCCTGTCTGCAGGCTACGTGAGGGTGGGCATGGATCATTTCGTGCGACCGGACGATGAACTCTATACCGCCCTACAGGATGGCCGCCTGCACAGGAATTTCCAGGGCTATTGTACCCGCAGGACGACGGCACAGGTGTATGCGCTGGGCGTGACGGGCATCAGTCAGTTGGAAACAGCATACGCCCAGAATACGAAGGATATTGACGAATACGTCTCAACAGTCGGCGGCGGACATCTGCCCGTCAAGAAAGGGTATCTGCTAAGCCAGGAAGAACAGTTGGTAAGGGAGGTCATCGACAGCCTGATGTGCAACTATGCCGTGACGCTGACGGGTGAGCAGCGGGCTGTGGTGAACTATGATGAGGTCCGCCTGGCAGAGATGCAGGCCGATGGCATCATCACCATCGATGGGAACACCGTCCGGATGACGCACGAGAGTAGTCCGTTCGTGCGCAATGTGGCGGCACTCCTCGACCCGCTGATGCAACATACTACGAAGTCATTCTCAAAACCGATATAAGATGAAAACAGACATACTGATCATAGGAGCCGGCTTGACGGGGCTGACTGTCGGCTACACCCTGGCAAGAAGGGGACGACAGGTGACGGTGCTGGAGCGGATGGACGTGGCTGGCGGACAGATACAGACGCACTCGGAACAGGGGTTCGTCTTTGAAAGCGGACCGAACACGGGTACTGTCTCCAACCCCGAAGTGGCCGAACTGATGGCTGATCTGGAGAAGACCTCCGGCGGCAAGTGCCGGCTGGAGACTGCCCCCGATGCCTCAAAGCGTCGGCTGATCTGGAAGGGCGATCGGTTTCACGACCTGCCTTCTGGTCCGGTGAGTGCCGTGACGACCCCCCTGTTCACGCTGGCTGATAAGTTCAGGATTCTCGGAGAGCCCTGGCGCAAGCGGGGCTCGGATCCTGACGAGTCGGTAGGGTCGCTGGCCCGCCGCAGACTGGGAAAGTCATTCGTCGATTATGCGGTCGATCCTTTCCTCTCGGGTGTCTATGCCGGCAATCCTGACACGCTCATTACGCGCTATGCCTTGCCGAAACTCTACCGTCTCGAGCAGGATTACGGTAGTTTCATCCGTGGCTCGATAGCCAAGATGAAAGAGCCGAAGAGCGACAGAGACCGCTTGGCTACCAAGAAGGTGTTCTCGGCAGTAGGTGGTCTGGGACGGATCACCCATGCGATGGCAGACTATCTGGGTGAGGCCCTGCTGACGGGGGTACAGGAGGCAAGAGTGCATCCGGCGGAAGGCGGATGGCAGGTGTCATATATTAATAAGGTGGGTGAGTCGCAGACCATCGATTGCCGTCAGGTGGTGACAACCTGTGGTGCCTATAGCCTGCCGGAACTGCTGCCCTTCGTGGATGCAGGAACCATGCGGCGGCTGAATAACCTGAACTATGCCCCTGTGGTGGAAATCAGCGTCGGTGTACGCGATACATTGGGTGGCGACTATCAGGCCTTTGGCGGACTGGTGCCGTCGTGCGAAAATCAACAGGTGCTAGGCATCCTCTATCCTTCTGCCTGCTTTTCGGGGCGTGCCCTAGAGGGCGGTGCCCTGTTCTCCTATTTCCTGGGTGGTGTCAGACATGCAGAACTGCTCAAGCAGAGCGATGACAAACTGACGGCTCTGGTGGAGCAATATTTCCACTCGATGCTGAAATTTCCAGAGCAGGTCAAGCCCGACCTCATCCGCATCTTCCGCCACCAGCGGGCCATCCCTCAGTATGAGATTTCCTCGGGTGAGCGTTTTGAAGCCATCGGGAAATTACAGCGGACCTATAGCGGTCTAACCATTGCCGGCAACCTGCGCGACGGCATAGGCATGGCCCATCGTATCAAACAGGCTGTCGACACGGCTAACGACATCATTCACAAGGCATAAGTATGGAGAGCGTATTTCTGAACACACTAATCGGCAGGGAGTGCCACCGTCCACCTGTATGGCTGATGCGGCAGGCAGGTCGTGTACTACCCCGTTATCAGCAGTTGCGGAAGCAATACTCCTTCTCTGAACTGATCAGCACGCCAGCACTGGCTGCCAGGGTGACGATGCTACCTGTAGAGGATCTGGGCGTGGATGCCGCCATCCTGTTCAGCGACATCCTGACGGTGCCGATGGCGATGGGCATGGAGATAGAGTGGACGGAACGAGGCCCAAGGTTCCCGCATCCACTGGCTGGCTATCAGTATCCGCTGAAACACCTCAGTCCGCAGCCAGGCAGGCTCGACTATGTCTATCAGGTTATCGACCGTGTGGTGGAGCAGAGCCACGTGCCGCTCATCGGCTTCTGTGGGGCGCCGCTGACCACGCTCTGCTATATGCTGCAGGGCATCAGTACGAAACAGACCTTCCCCGAAGCCAAGAAGTTCTTCTATGAGCGACGGGAGGAGACGCGCCAACTGATAGATATCGTCACCGACTTCTCCATCGAATACGCCACCCGTCAGATAGAGCACGGCATCGATGCCTTCCAACTCTTTGAGAGCCACGCGGGGCTATTGCCTACAGATGTCTATGTGGAACTGTTCCTGCCTGCTGTCTGTAGGATTACTGATGCCGTGCGCTCAATGGGTATCCCGCTGATTTTCTTCCCTAAAGGGCTGAGCAGTGGACTGAAGCGGATAACGCCTGAGGTTTGTGACTTTGTCAGCATCGACTGGCAGATCTCACTGAGGGATGCCCGACAGATGGTACACCCGGAGGTGGGCTTGCAGGGGAATATCGACCCTCACCTGCTCTTTGCTCCGCAGGAGGAAATCCGAAAGGTCATGGAGGGATATAAACCCTTCTTCCGCGAACACCCGAAATGGGTGGTGAACCTCGGACATGGGGTGCTCGCCGATACACCTTTGGAGAACGTGAAGTTCCTTATTAACTGGATTAAAGAAACTGACTGGACATGATACAATATCAATCTATCAATCATCTCACCACGTCATTGACAGAACGTGAGGAATACTTCAGCAGGCTGAACCGCGATGAGGTAGGACCGTCTGTGTTGCTGCAGACCTGCAACCGTGTGGAACTCTATTACGGCGACGGGGAGATACCTGATGCCGTGGCTCGCCACCTCTTCCGTGTGGTGTGCGGACTGGAATCGGCCATCATTGGCGAGCGGGCTGTACAGGGACAGGTGAAAGAGGCCTATCTGACTGCCCGACAGAGTGGCATTAAACTCTCCACAGGGCTGCATAAACTGTTTGAGTGTGCCCTGCAAATCGGAAAACGTGTCAGGACGGAAACCCAGATATCCCAAGGAGCCGTAAGCCATAGTCTGGCTGCTATCGAAATCATCGAGCAGCAACACGTCAATCTAGTGGATGCCCATATCACGATTATCGGGGTTAACAAACTGACGGAAGACATCATCAAGTTTCTGAAGAACAAGGGTGCCAAGGTAATGATGCTGGCTAATCGTACAGAGGAGAAAGCCAGACGAATGGCTGCTCCCTACGGAATCGACGTCCGGCAACTCGACGAAAAATGTGATTTCCTACAGGAGACGGATATCCTGGTCAGTGCGACTTCTGCCCCTCATGCCGTCGTCTATAAAGAGGACCTGAACCCCAGTCGCCCGCTTTTGGCCATAGACCTTGCCTTCCCGCGTGACATCGATCCTGCCGTTGCTGATCTGGAATTAGTGACCCTCTACAACCTGCAGGACGTAGAACGGAAAGTGCAGGACAACATTGCCGTCAGGGAGGAAGAAGTACAAAAGGCTGAACTGATGATTGAGGAAGAGATAGGACTGCTACGGGAAACTATGGCACGACGTAGGAGTCACCAGACCATCCGTATTGTGGCGCGCGGCAGCCGACTGTCGCGGTTGCAGGTGGAGGAAGTGATGCAACGCCTGCCAGAGGTGCCTTATAATTTGAGAGTGCAGGCGTCGCTGGGCGATAAGAACCAGACAATCTCTCTGCTCAACGGTGAGGCCCCAGATGACATCTTCACCCGCGAACTCGACCTGGCCCTGCTGAAGGGAGAGGCCGATGTGGCCATCCACTCTGCCAAGGACCTGCCAGAGCAGTTGAACGGGGGGCTAGAGGTGATTGCCCTTTACGAGGCCTTCGACAAGACCGACTCACTCGTCAGTCGCGATAACCTGACGCTGGCACAGTTGCCTGTGGGTAGCCGCATCGGTACCAGTTCGCCATTGCGCCGCAGGGAGTTGCAGGCCCTGCGTCCCGACTTGGAGATCGTCGGTATCCGAGGCTGTATTGAAGACAGAGTCCGGCAGGTGAGGGCAGGGCAGATTGATGCCGCTATCGTGGCCACCTGTGCCTTGAAACGTCTCGGTATGGAGGGGGAGATTGCAGAGGTTCTGCCTTTTGCCACCCATCCTATGCAAGGGCGACTGGCTGTAACCGCCAGAAAGGGCCGCAATGACCTGAAGGCGATATTCTCAAAAGGAAGCATCTTATGAAGACACTGTTCACCGGCCTGACGCCGCCCGACACAGACTGTATCCACACCCCGCTGATAGAGATAGCCCCCGTGGATGATGACACCGCCCTCCGCAGTGCCCTCTCCCGCCTGCCTGACTACGACTACCTGCTCTTCACCTCCCGCTTCGCAGTCAAGGCGGTAGCCCACTCTTCACTGTTCACTCTTCACTCTTCACTTAAAATCGTCTCTATCGGCCCTACGACGACTGCCTCCTTGCAAGAGGCGGGGCTTACTGACATCGCCCAAGCAGAGCATGACAACAGTTACGGCGTCATCGACTGGTTTAGCCGCCAGCCACGGGGCAGGGTGCTTATACCCCGTTCGAATATCGCTCTTAACATCATCCCAGACGGACTGCTGCGGCTTGGCTTCGAGGTCGATACCGTAACAGCCTACCAGAACCGTATGCCGCAGCATCCTCAGAAAGTGGATCTTCGTGAGATCGACTGTATCGTCTTCACCTCGCCCTCCACTATCGACAACTTCATCCGTCTCTATGGTTCATTGCCTGAGGGAAAGGAGTTCGTCACCCGAGGCCCCATCACCGAACAACATTTAAAAACAATAATAAAACAGCAAAACTTATGAAAAGATTCAGAACCTATCGCTTAACGCAGGAGATACGCGACCAGTATGCCGACGTATCCATCAATGTCAAAGACTTTATTTATCCCTATTTCGTTGTGGAGGGGGAGGGTGTCAAGGAGGAGATTGCCACTATGCCGGGCATCTGCCGTTTCTCCATCGACACGCTCGTTGAAGATGTCAAGGAGGTCTATGCACTCGGCATCGACAAGGTGCTGCTTTTTGGCGTCATTGCCGATGAGCAGAAGGATGAGCGCGGCTCGCTGGCATACGCTGAGGATGCGCTTGTATGTCGTGCCGTCAGGGCCATCAAGGCCGCCCAGCCCGAGGTGTGCGTCATCACCGATGTCTGCCTCTGCGAATACACCAGCCACGGACACTGCGGTCTGCTCTGCAATCACGATGTGGACAACGACTCCACCCTGCCGCTGCTGGCAGAGATGGCCTATGTACACGCCAAGGCAGGTGCCGATTTCGTGGCGCCCTCGGCCATGATGGACGGACAGATCGAGGCCCTCGACAAGCGACTTCGTGAGGCAGGGCTGCGCGACAAATGCAAGATCCTGGCCTATTCTGCCAAGTATGCCTCGGCCTTCTACGGCCCGTTCCGCGATGCCGCTGACTCAGCCCCGGCTTTCGGCGACCGTAAGACCTATCAGATGGACTACCGCACCCACGACCAGGGACTGGAGGAGATTGCAGCCGATATAGAGGAAGGTGCCGACTGGACGATGGTGAAGCCCGCTATGCCTTATCTGGATATGATTGCCCGTGGTGTGGAGCGCTTCCCGCAAATCCCCATGGTGGCCTATCAGGTGAGCGGTGAGTACTCGATGCTCAAGGCCGCAGCCAAACTCGGCTATCTCGACGAGCGCCGCGTGGTGTTCGAGAGCCTGATTGCCATCAAGCGTGCCGGTGCGCAATACATCATCAGTTATTACGCTAAAGAGTATATGCAGCGATGGGCATAAACGAACGAATCAAGTCAGCCGCTGCGTTCGAACGGGCGCAGAAGGTGATCCCCGGCGGGGTGAACAGTCCCGTCAGGGCACTCCGCAGCGTAGGCACCACCCCGCTCTTCGTGAAAGAGGCCAAGGGTGCTTATCTCACGGATATCGATAACAACCGAATCATCGACTTCTGTATGTCGTGGGGCGTCTTTATCCTGGGACATAACAATGACCGGGTGAGCCAGGCCGCCGTCGATGCCGTCGGTCACGGCAGCAGTTATGGCATACCCTGTGAAGCCGAGACCACTCTCGCCGAGAAGGTGCGCGAGGCGATTCCCTCGATGGAGCGGCTGCGCTTTGTCAACAGCGGCACCGAGGCCACGATGTCGGCCATTCGAGTGGCCCGCGGATATACAGGTAGGGACATCCTCGTGAAGTTCGAGGGCAATTATCATGGCCATGCCGACCATCTGTTGGTGGCAGCAGGTTCCGGCGTCGCCAATATCTCCAACGCTTCCTCTGCCGGTGTGCCAGACGGGTTTGTGAAATACACCGTGGTGCTGCCCTATAACGATGTGGAAGCACTTCGCGCCTACTTCGCAGAAAATGGCGACCGGGTGGCGGCGCTTATTCTGGAGCCTGTCGCCTGCAATATGGGCGTGGTGGTGCCAACTGAGGAATTCCTGAAAGCCACCCGTGAAGTCACCGAGAAACACGGTGCCGTCCTAATCTTCGACGAGGTAATCACCGGCTTCCGTCTCGCCCGCGGCGGTGCCCAGCAGCGCTACGGCATTACGCCCGATATGACCACCGTTGGCAAGATTGTCGGAGGCGGTTTCCCGGCTGCCGCCTTTGGAGGCCGTGCAGACATCATGCGGGTTCTGGCACCTGAGGGGCCTGTCTATCAGGCCGGAACCCTAAGTGGCAACCCTGTGGCAATGGCTGCAGGCATTGAGACGCTGACACAACTCTCAGCCCCTGGCTTCTATGAGACATTGGAGGCCAGGAGCGACCGGTTTATCGCCAGCCTCGAGAAGATTATCGCTGGCAAGGGCATCCAACTCAACCGCTGTGGCTCGATGTTCACGCTCTTCTTTCGATCGGCTTCGCCGCTTGGCTCGTCCAAGAACGATGCTCCCGTACGTAACTTTCAGGACACAAAGCGCAGCGATCAAGAGCGCTTTGCCCGCTATTTCCGCAGTATGCTCAGCCGTGGTATCTATGTCAGCCCGTCGCAGTTTGAAGGCAACTTCATCTCTGCGACTCACACGGATGAGATCCTCGATTACGTCTTAGAGAGCATCGCACAGAGCATTGAATAGCATGAAAGAAAAACTGTTGCGGCTTATACAACCCATCAAGACCTGGCTCCAGTCCCTGTCATATCGCACTGGAGTCATCGTCTTGCTGTGTTGTATTCCATTCTATATTCTCTCCTTTGCCCAAATGCTGCTGCCCATCAGTGCAACGGTAAAGGGCATTCTTTGGACCATTCTCTTCGGTCTGGCCAAGACCTGCCAGTACGGTGGACTGACGATTCTTGGTGTCGAGGGCTATAAACGGCTGAAGGCCCGATTCAGGCGGAAGGAGTCGTAAGGCGGAGTCAGAGCGTGGACTCGATGAACGCTGCAAGGGCTTCGTGGTCAGCCTGATTGGGATGACCAGCCTGGACAGGGCCCATGGAGCCGCGACAGGTGAACTGACGCTCATCGACCGTGATGCCCTGCTTCTCGAAGAGGGCCTTGATCTTCGGATAGTTGCTTTCGATGATGGCGGCGGAGGAGAAGCAGATGACGCGGCCCACCTTGTTGGGTGACAGCGTCTTGATGAATTTCTTCACGCGCCAGTCAACCACGGTGGCATAGACGGCAGAACCGAAGTAGAGCACATCGGCGTACTCGTTGATAGGCTGTTCGATGGTCTCGGCGGGTACGCCTACTTTTTCTGATACGATGGCGGCCATCTTGCGGGTGTGGCCGAATTTGCTGTAATAACGAATTGCTTTAGTCATTTTCTTTAGTGGTTTATTGTGTTAGTTAATCATTGTCTCTATTTCCTCTCGATGCTCAAAGAGCGTGCAGCCGCCGGTATGCTCCCAGCCAAGGGCACGGGCGGCGCGGATCTTGCGGAACAGGGGAGACTGGAGCGCACCACGAAGGCCCAACTCCACCACATTGCTGTCGCTGAAGGGTGAAAAGGGGCAGGGCTCAGCCGAACCGTCAGGGCCGATGTGGAAGAAACCGCGGCCAGCAGCCAGACAGCCACCCAAGTGTTGCTCGTCACCAGGGAAGGATATGATAATCATATCTTGATAGCGTTCTCTCTGGTGCGCCTGTACTGCTTCCATCATAGCCATGTCGGCTTCGTCAAATGCAAGATATTCGGTACCGCTCTCAGTTGGTACATACTCCACATAGATGATGAGTTTACAGCCGCGGTTGCGCAGGTTATCGACAAAATCGTCAGAGGTCACGAGGTCGAAATTCTCCGTAGTCACCGTGATGCTTGTGCCGAAGAACAGGTCCTCTTCATGCAGCATCTCAACCGACTGCATGGCGCGTTTGTACATGCCCTTTCCGCGACGCTCGTCCGTCGCATGTTCCATGCCTTCGATACTGATCACGGGTATCATGTTCAGGTGCTTCTTCAGGAACTCGATATACGACGGTCCTATCAGTGTGCCGTTAGTGAAGATGGGGAAGATCATATCCTTCACCTCGGCCACAGCCTCCAGGATGTCCTTGCGCATCATCGGTTCGCCACCCGCCAGGAGTGAGAAGTTGATGCCCATATCGGCGGCTTCGGTGAATATCTGTTTCCATTGTTCAGGCGTGATTGATACCTTGCGACTGGCCTCACTATCCTCTGCAATACCGTTGCTGCGGGCATAACAGCCCTTGCAGTGCAGGTTGCAGGTGGTTGAGATACTACTAATCAGAAACGGAGGAATGTCTATGTCCTCCTGCTCCTTCACTTTCTTGCGACGCTTCTCCGACTTGGCGAACAACTGCTGCATACGGAATGCGAACTTCGCCTCACGGGGATTCGATAGTACGTTTTTGTAAGCCTTGGCCATGATACGGCTAATGCTGCCGCTCATGTAGGCGGCTAAGTTTAGTTTTGTTGTGTCCATTATTTATTAGTTGTTCTTTTACCCCATCACCACGTCGAGCACCATCATCAGTACGAAACCGATGGCAAAGCCGATGGTGCTGAGGTTGGAGTGCTCGCCCTCTGAGGCTTCAGGAATGAGTTCTTCTACTACTACGTAGAACATGGCACCGGCGGCGAAGGCCAGCATATAGGGCAGTACGGGTGTCATCAGCGAGGCCAGCAACACGACGGCCAGTCCGCCGATAGGCTCGACGGCACCGCTCAGGCTGCCGATGACGAAGGACCGCCATTTCGAGTTGCCTGCAGCCCGCATGGGCATGGAGATAATCGCCCCCTCGGGCACGTTCTGGATGGCGATACCGATGGAAACGGCCAAGGCACTGGCAAGCGACAGCCCTGCCGCACCGTTCTCAGCGCCTGCAAACACAACGCCGACAGCCATACCTTCGGGCAGGTTGTGGATAGTGACAGCCAGCGCCAGCATCGCCGTGCGTGACAGATGAGAACGGGGACCTTCGGGCTTGTCGGTGCCGATATGCAGGTGGGGTGTCAGTTCGTCGATCAGGAGCAGGAAACCCATACCCAGCAGGAAACCCACAGCGGCGGGGAATACCGACCAGACTCCTTTCGCCTCTTCCATCTCCATCGCAGGAATGAGCAGCGACCACACGGAGGCTGCCACCATCACGCCAGAGGCAAAGCCCAGCAGCGACTTCTGGAGTCGGGGCGACATCTCGTCCTTCATCAGAAAGACGAATGCCGCCCCGAGCATGGTGCCCAGCAAGGGGATGAGTAGTCCGATTGCTAATGCCATTTATGCCTTATTGAACTTTTCCTTGGGTTGCTTGCAGCGCGGGCAACGCCAGTCGTCGGGCAGGTCTTCGAAGGCCACGCCGTCATGCTCTGCCGGGTCGTAGACATAGCCACAGACTGAGCAGACGTACTTGCCGGATGCTTCCTGCTTGGAGAAATCCACCTCTGCAAGAACGGTCGGCACAGGGTTGTCGAGGTCGATCACGCGCTTGGCCTCTAAGTTCTCGTAGCCCTGTGGGGTGTGGGTACCCATATAAACCGTAGGATTGTTACGGACGAACTCACGCACTCTATCCAAAGTCTCGCGGGCTGCGGGCAGGTCGTCGTAGACCACCGACAGTTTGTTCTCATACAGTGCCTCATCCACGTACGTGATGTCGGCCTGGAACATATAGTAGAGTCCGTCGTTCTCTGCAATTACAAGGCTGTTGCCATTGGTATGACCCTTGGCCTTGATGAACCACACGCCGTCGCAGATTTTCTGCGTCTCGGGGAAGTTGTGATAGGCACCGTCCGTATAGGTGACGGGCACCACGTTCGTCAAGCCCTTCAACTCCTCGGCCTGCGTCTCGTCGGCGCCTACATAGATCTTCGCATTGGGGAACGAACGGAGTTCACCAGAGTGGTCGCCGTGACGGTGGGTCAGGAGAATCTTCGTCACCTGCTCTGGCTTGTAGCCCAATGCGGCCAGCGCATCCATATAACTACAGATGTCTTTGCCGGTATAGGCCATCGCTTTCTCGTCGATAACCTCCTCAGGGAAGCCAGCGGGCAGGCCAGTATCTATTAAGATGACCTCCGAGCCCGTGTCAATCAGATAGTTCTGCAGACTACCGCGATAGCGGATGTTGTGGTCAAACTTATCGGCTCCCTCCTCGCCACCAAAAGCAAAGGGCTGGGTATAGAATCCGTTCTCCCTGAATTTTACTGCTTTGATAATCATCGCTATACAGGATTAGAATGTAACGGTCTCTACCAGTTCCATCATCTTGAAGAAGTCGGCCTTGGCATCCTTCAGATAGTACATCACGCCGTTCTCGCCGTTCTCACCGAGGGCGGGCTTCAGCACAGGCATCTTATCGACGAGTGCCTTTCCCACCTCAGGACGGTTGTCCTCTACGAGTTTGCACTCGATACGGAGTGTCTGACCCTTGAAGGCGCAGATCTCTGCCTTCTGATTAGCGGCAATCTGACGGGTGGCGTTGGTCTTGCCAAAAGCCATGATGTAGATTTTGTCCTCAAAGTAGAGCATGGCTCCATAAGGACGTACGCGGGGCTGGTCGCCCTCTACTGTTGCGAGATAGAACGTTCCTGCTTTCTCCAGGAAATCAAATACTTTCTTTGTTGCTTCCATTGTCTTTATTGTTTTTATATTGGTTATTATTCTTCTACGGGTACGAACTTCTCCTTCTTGCGCTTGCAGCGAGGGCAGCGCCAGGTGTCGGGCAGGTCTTCAAACTTGGTGCCGGGAGGTATTCCTTGCTTGGGGTCTCCCACTTCGGGGTCGTAGACGTATCTACAGGGGCATTTCATCTTTGCCATAGTCGTAAATTGTTTTAGGTGAATAAAAAAGGGAAGGCTGGCTTGGTGTCTTTCAGCGCTGCGATCAGTCACTTGGCCTAACCTTCCCTGTCGAAGAAAAAATTTATAAGCGTCGCGGTGCTTTTGCACCTATCGAAGCCAAATTAAGATTACTGAGCCGGAGCCCACTTGCAACGGACGGGCGATACAATAGCACCCTCCTTCTTCAACTCGGCGAAAGCCTTGTCTACTTCCTTACGGTCGGCACCCAGTGCCTTCGTCACGTCACCTGCCGAGACGGGCTTGCCAGCCTCACGCATAGCCTGTAATACTTTCTCCTTCATATTGTGTAGTAGTTTGTTTGTTAATTACATCATCGCGGTGAGGAAGTTCTCGTAACCCAGTTTGTCAATGTAGTTGAGGTACTGGCACTCCCAAGCCATATGATCCTTCTCGTCATCAATCCATTTCTCAATGAGTTTCTTTGTGGGATAGTCATCGTTGAAAGCCTCTGCCAGTTCGCTCAACTGCTTTATGGCTTCGGGGTTGAAATCGGTTTCAATCTGCTGCTTCGGGTCGTCATAGAAGGGGAACTCTATGGTCTTCATAGCCTCCTGCAGGTCAGCGGGCTTGCAACCCAGTTCCACCAGGCGCTGCAGCACTTCCTCAGCCTCGTCCCATTCCTCCTCGGCTTCTTCCTTCCACTTATCTGCCAACTTGTTCCAGCCTTGCAGACGGCAGTAGGCCGAGAACGCAAAATGTTGCTTACTATTTCCAAACCAAACAGCACCGAGTTCGGCAAACTGCTTCAATGCTTCTTCTTTAGTCATAATTCTTTCTTCTTTTTTTAATTAAAAAATAAAAATTGCGGATGCAAAATTACGAAATATTCAGCATTCAAACGCTGTCCTAAGCAAACAAAAATTCTACCTAAACAAACATTTTTGCAATTTTCCTTGGTTTTTCACATTATTTATAGTACCTTCGCCCCCGATATGTATAAGTTAAGCGATTTCCTGACGTCAATACTCGGCATGACAGACGACGTGGTTTCCGACGAGTTGTATTGCTCAGAGAGCAACACCCGCCTGACGTTTCTCACCAACCAGATGCAGGAGACACTGGCAGGCTACTCTTATACGTTGGTGCATGATGGGTGGTTGCAATTGCTTTACAATGATCATATGCTGGTGCTTAAGCAAGGCGACCTGATGATCTATTCCCCCGGGGTGCAAATCAGGATTATCAATGGTTCAAAGAACTACCATTCTGCCTGTCTGATGATTGACGAACAGGCGGCCCTCGAGATTCCCGCCGTGCGCAATGTTGTGCACACCGCCTACCAGCCGATTGCCGAACTCGGCCGCCCTGTCATTCATCTTGACGAGCAACAGACGGCACATTTCTGGCAGCACATGCTTGAGATCATCCGTTATCAGCACTCCAATCACCGCTACCTGCATGAGGCGCTGCGCACGCTGTTTACCCAGTTCGTGCTCGACCTGATGGATGCCATGGCCCAGAATATCGGACCGGTACAGGTCAGTGAGCGCACTACGGAGTTGTTCATCGCCTTCATGCGTCTGCTGAACCAACACTTCATCGAGCACCACGACATTGGCTTCTATGCCGAAGAACTTCACGTTACCACCATACACCTCTCGCGCATTGTCCGACAGGTGACGGGACGTACCGTGGTGGACTATATCAGCCAGATGTTGCTGATGGAAGCCTCATGGCTCTTGCAGACCACAGACTTCAGCATTGCCGCCATTTCCGAGCAACTCCACTTCTCTGACCAGAGCAGTTTCGGGCGTTTCTTTACGCGGATGAAGGGCATTAGTCCGAAGGCGTATAGAATGGGGCGCTAAGCGGTTACTTGCCTATACAGATTTCTTGTAGCACAATGCCTGGGTCGAGTAGGTAGATTCTAAGTCGCTGCTTGCCGAACAATTCTACCGGGATGCGGATGCTGCGAGAGGCAAAGCCACGCAGTACGTTCCAGCGCCACTCTGCGGTGAAGTCGTTGGCATGGATGGAGAACACCTGTGGCTCGGCATCACCTATCTGAACGGCATAGCGGGCATCGCGGCCAGCATAAACATGGAGGGTGGGCAGTGTGCGGACTTCTATCTCTTTGTCTTCTGTTTGAACATCAATCTCGTATTCTACATACGGAGCCGAGGCCACGTCGTAAGAAGGGGTGTCAAAAGGCTGTACCAAGACACCGTCTGTATAGCCAAGTCCCTCTATCTTCGTGATCCGATCTTCCTGGCTGTCGTGACTCTGCACGTAGTCGGAAGCCACTATCCGTTGTCTTGGCTCGGCATTGAAGGGTGGCCAGAGACCAAGGAACAGTCTGTCGATCCGTGCATCGGGTTTCAGTTCTGATATCATCAGGCGGTTGATGCCCTTCTTCAGGTGGAGCGTACCAACCTGGCTCCACATGGGACCGACGTAGGGGGCATGCCAGACGTTGTTGATGGGTGTCGCTGAGGCTTCGAAGGAGTCGCTGTCTGTCGTGACACGACAGAATACGTTATCCTCTGGGGCCTTTGAGAAGTTGCGGATGGGAGTCAGGGCCTCTATCCAGAGAGGGACATCAGCATCCTGTCTGCTCTCGATGATGGCTCCTTCGCAAGAAGTGGCATCAGCCACAGAGAGGAACGACGGCTGCGGCATCGATTTGACTGCATCAATCAACTCATGTGTGGCGATGGGGGGATCGATCTTGTCGGAGCGGAACCAGTGGTAGGGTTGCCAGTTGAAGAACTCCTGCCATTTTCCATCTTGTATTTCCTCGTTATAATGGCGTGTCCATTCGTTGAGTTGGTTGAACATCTGTTCGACGCGGTTGGCATCGGCCATAGCCCCGGCGCTGTCGCCACGACTGGCCTTTACCATACTTCGTCGTGCCAGCAACTGGTATTCATTCAGCATGGCGGCACCACGGACGGGGTAGGCGATAAGTTCAAAGAAGGCATCCTTCAGTCTCTCGGGCACACGCTCCATCAGGGCTGTGGCTTCTGCCTCCAACGCTTGGGATTCACTGACACGATCGGCTACCTGCTGTTCGGTATAGTTCACGAACCAGACATGGGCATCCTTGCCACCAGCCTGTAGCCGATAATAGCGGCCCATCAAGTCGGCAATCTCCTGTGCCAGAGCCGGG
>JAFUAK010000163.1 GCA_017460765.1 Prevotella sp.
CACCTCTTCCCATTCCGAACAGAGAAGTTAAGCCCGCCTGCGCCGATGGTACTGCAATGCAATGCGGGAGAGTAGGAAGCCGCCGTCTTTTTTCAAGTGAGGCCCTGAGGATACACAATATCCTCGGGGCTTTTTCGTTTATATAGGTGTATGCAGTGGACTGACAGAATACGACAGGTGAAAATCCTCTTAGTGGTGGCGGCTATCGTGATTGCCGTGACCTCGTTGCTGGTGTCGCATTATCTGGTGCGGGATCTCTCGAATGAGGAGCGCAATCGGATGGAGACATGGGCGGAGGCCTTGCGTACCCTGAACAGTGCCGATGAGAATACCGACCTTTCTCTGGTCCTGAATGTCATGCAGGGAAACAATACCATTCCTGTTGTTGTGATGGATGCAGATGGTACGGTCAGTGATTATCGTAATATTGTCATAGATGCGAAGACCCTGAAGGATTCGGATGCCTACTTGTCTTCCTATGGACGGTCTCTTTTTGAGGACGGTAAATATATCAAGATCAATCTTGGCGATTCTGCACGCAGTAATGATTACCAATTGGTGTGCTATGATGAGTCTACCTTGCTGAAGCGCCTTTCGTCCTACCCTTATTGGCAGTTGGGAATCGTCATGATCTTTGTGGTGGTGGCGATCTTTGCACTACTCTCTTCGAAGAAGGCTGAACAGAACAAAGTCTGGGTGGGATTGTCAAAAGAGACGGCTCACCAGTTAGGTACTCCCATCTCCAGTCTGATGGCCTGGGTGGAGATCTTGAAGGAAAATCATCCCGATGACGACCTGATACCGGAAATGGACAAGGACGTGAAGCGTCTGGAACGGATTGCCGAGCGCTTCTCGAAGATCGGTTCGTTGCCAGAGCCGAAAGAGGGATCCATGAACGAGGTGCTGGAACATGTTATCGACTACATGGACCGTCGGACTTCCAATAAGGTGGAGATGGTGCGTCAGTTCCCGGATCATGATGTTATTGTCATGATGAATGCCTCTCTGTTTGAGTGGGTGATAGAGAACCTTTGCAAGAATGCCGTCGATGCGATGGAGGGACACGGGAGGATTCTGCTCTCTCTCAATGATGACGGAAACCGCGTGGTGATAGAAGTGACAGACAATGGCAAGGGCATCCGCAAGAAGGATATCAAGAATGTCTTCACACCCGGCTTCACCACCAAACAGCGAGGCTGGGGGCTCGGATTGTCGTTGGCCCGACGGATTGTAGAGGATTACCACAAGGGGCGTATCTTTGTAAAGTCGTCGGAAGTAGGGAAGGGTACAACGTTCAGGATAGAACTTCCCAAATGAGCAGAATATTGCACAAACGTACCCGCTTTTGTGTAATATAACGTTCTGATAGTGACGGATTTTGCCCTAAAATGATAAAAAAATCAAATGAGAGTCTGATATATGAAAAAAAGTTTGTAACTTTGCAACCCGTTATGATGAATAGTCTGGAGTTTTTGAAGATTGACCTGAAAGGTCTGAAGGAAGAGGAGACCTCCTTGGAGTTCAGCCTGGACAACAGTTTCTTCGCTGCTTTGGACGGTGCCGAGGTTAAACAGGGCTCTTTGCACGTGTCGGTGTCTATACGCAAGGCTTCCGGCTTTTTTGAGTTGCTGTTCCATACCGAAGGGCATATCATCATACCGTGCGACCGATGTCTCGACGACATGGAGCAGCCGGTGGAAACCGACAACCGCCTCATCGTCAAGTTCGGAAGCACCTACTCAGAGGAAGATGACATCATCGTGGTGCCCGAGGCCGAAGGAATACTCGACATCTCCTGGTTCATCTATGAGTTTGTCGTACTGGTCATACCCATCAGGCATGTGCATGCACCCGGCAAGTGCAACCCTGCCATGACGCAAGCCCTGGAAGGGCTGTCTGCTGACCGAAGCAGCGATGAGGAGTCCAACCAGTCTGCAGACCCCCGCTGGGACAAGTTGAAGTCATTAAACATTAAAGATTAAAACATTAAATTTTAGAATAATTATGGCACATCCTAAAAGAAGACAATCAAGTACTCGTCAGGCCAAGCGTCGTACTCACGACAAGGCAGTAGCACCCACACTCGCAGTATGCCCCAACTGTGGCGCTTACTACGTTTATCACACAGTATGCCCGACATGCGGTTACTATCGTGGTAAGGTGGCTATCAAGAAAGAGGACGAAGTTGCTGAATAATGAGTAGAATCAATGCGATAATCACCGGCATTGGCGGCTACGTTCCCGACTATGTCCTCACCAACGAGGAACTGTCGAGAATGGTGGACACCAATGATGAGTGGATTATGACGCGTGTCGGTATCAAGGAGCGCCGCATCCTCACGGAGGAGGGTCTCGGTACCAGTTACATGGCCCGTAAGGCTGCCAAGCAACTGTTGCAGAAGACGGGCGTTGACCCCGATACCATCGATGCGCTTGCCGTAGCCACTTCCACGGCGGATTATAAGTTCCCATCCACAGCCAGCATCGTAGTGGGTAAACTCGGGCTGAAGAACGCGTTCGCGTTTGACTTCTGGGGTGCTTGCTGTGGATTCCTCTATGCGCTCGACGTCGCTGCGTCGATGATTCAGAGTGGACGTTACAAGCGGATGATCTTGATTGGTGCCGACAAGATGTCGTCGGTAACTGATTATAAGGACCGCTCCACCTGTCCGCTCTTCGGAGACGGAGCGGCTGCTGTGCTTCTGGAGGCTACGGAGGAAGAGAGCATCGGTCTCCTTGATTCCTATCTCCGTACGGACGGCAAGGGTCTGCCCTTCCTGCACATGAAGGCAGGCGGTTCCGTCTGTCCGCCGTCACACTTCACAGTCGATCATCGTCTGCACTACCTCTATCAGGAGGGCCGCACGGTGTTCCGCTATGCGGTGACGAACATGAGTAACGACTGTGTACTGGTGGCCGAGCGCAACGGACTTAACAAGGACAATATCCAGTGGGTGGTTCCCCATCAAGCCAACATGCGTATCATCGAGGCCGTGGCCAAGCGCCTGGAACTGCCGATGGAGCAGGTGATGGTGAACATCGAGCACTACGGTAATACGAGTGCTGCCACGATCCCGCTGGCTATTTGGGACTACGAGAGCCGTCTCAGGAAGGGGGACAA
>JAFUAK010000164.1 GCA_017460765.1 Prevotella sp.
CTTGTCGACCTCCGGCATCGTATACTCCAGATGGCGTACATCTTGATCGTTGCTGTCCTTCTCGGTCACGATCTCCATCTTGAACTCTGGGTGCATATCAAAGATGCCGTCGATAACTTGCTGCAAGTTGTTCTGATTCTTGGGAAAGACAACGAAGGTAAAGTCATTAGGCTTGAAGATGTCGGCCACATCCTCGAGATTATAGCCGGTGTTAGCCAACTCAACAGTTACGGGCACCATGGCTGAGGTTTCAGCCTTGACGCAGTAGTTCGCCATCCGATAGTTGAACATCATGATATAAGCGTTCAATTTCTTCTCAAACTGTGTAACTTCTAATGCAATATAATTATTCATACCAATTCACTTTTCACTCTTCACTTTTTCACCTTTTCACTTTTTCACCTTTTAACCTTTACTTCGGCGCATCCTCGGTCTTTAATTTGGCACTCAGGCTGGCGCTTGACGGCGCACCAGGAATGGCGATTCCGTCGCTGATGTTCGTCGACTTGAACGACGACTTGGCCTCCAGATTGTCGATGGTGGCCTTCGGTGCCTTGACATCGCCCTTGATGTCGGCCTTGCCGTTGATGGTGGTGTCGCCGTATATCTGGCTCTTGCTGCCGCCCACGCTGGCATTGCCGCCAGAGAGTTGCACCATGGCCTTGCCATTGTCCTGCTGAATCTCCAATGTCTTGTCTGCAAAGGCACCCACTTCTTCTGATACCATCTGAAGTTTCTTACTCTTCACATCTTTTGACTTCGCGCCCACATACATCTTTTCTGATACGATGGTCATCGTACTGCCTGCGGCGAGTTTGTCGTCGGTACGCTTCTCTTTCTCCACGTCCATCGACTTCAGTCCGACAGCCTTGGCATTGATGCTGACGCTACCTGTGGCCTTACCCTCGGTGTCGGTGGCTGAGAGGTCCATCTTCTCGGCACGGATGGTGATCTTGCCATCCTTGGTGAGTGCCTTTTCTTTGGGCTTGCCGCTCTCGATGTCGTTGTCGGTGCTTTCGAGCGTAAAGGTCTTCGACCTCACGATGATGTCGCCCTCAGCCGTCATGTTAGCCTTGGTGATCTTGCCCTTGTCATCGACCTCCACATTGGCCGAACCTTCTGTGCTTACCTCGATGGTCTTGGCACGGAGGCGGATCTTGCTGTCGGCAGTCAACTGCTTCTCCTGCAGTTTCTTATCCTTCACCTCGTAATCGACGCTCTCGACGGTGATGTTCTTCGAGCGAAGCGTAAAGTCGCCCTCAGCGGTATAGGTAGCCTTCTCAAGTACGCCCTTGTCGTCATACTTTGCATCAGCCTCTCCAGCCGTAGCCACCTCAACATTCTTGGCCTTGACACTCACGCTGCCCTTTTCCTTTAACTTCCCGTCGGCTTCTATTGCAGCGATGCCCACTTCATTGGCCGTCAGTGAAATGCCAGACCCCTTGTTGTCGCGCAGGTTGCCCTCGCCGTCAGCAGACAGCAGACTGATATGCTCACCTGTCACAGTGACGCCGGCACCAGTGGTCTTCTTCTTAAAGTCATCACCTTTCTTGATCTTTGACTTCTGATCCTTGTAGCACTTCAGCAGACGGTTGGTCTCCGACAGCATGGAAAGAATCTCGTTGTAGGCATAGGCTTCCTCAGTGATAGACATGGAAACTGATTCTATCTCCTTACTCACCTCCCTGATTTCCTCGTAGTTGGTTCGTACGGCGGTATAGTCTTCAGAGAGGTCATCTCTCTTCTTCAGCAGATCCTCCATCTCTTTTACGAGGTCCTTGAACGATTGATTATGGCCGTCAGCCTGCTCTTTGAGTTTGTTCTTCTGCTTCTCAGTATTGCTGATCAGTCCGTCCAATTGCTTCTCACGACTCTCGGCCGTCATGGCAGCATGTACCTCAATGGTCTTGTCGGCATGAACGCGCACACCGCTGCCACCTGTAGGGACGGTAGGAGCAGAGAACGCGCCCTCCACATCATCACTCTGGATAATGATGTTACGGGCCTGACTGACCACCTCGGAGAGCCCTCCCACAACATGCTCGTGACCATCGTTGCCCGGGTCTTCGGCTATCTGGCGGATGCTGGCGGCACGCGTCTCCACCTTACCGCTCTCGCCAGAGCCCTCAAGACCTACCTCAGTACCTCTGACAATGACCGACGATCCTCCGGCAAGGAGGGCTCCGCTGCGATCCACATTGCCGATGACGATTTCAGGTGCAGACAGCACCAGCCGGTGAGTGTCACGTACATAGCGGCCTTTCTGCATCTCAGCCACCACGTCGAGTTTCATCTGCTGTATCTCAGCCTTACACTTGCGGATTTCCGCCAGATCCTTCTCTACACTACTCGCAAAGGTAGAGAGTTTCTTTTCCCATTCCTTGAATATATAGTCCATAATCACATCTCACTTTTCACTTCTAACTCATTCCCATCAGTTCTTCCTTCAAGTGATCCATCGTTCCGATGTTCGAGTCTTGTTCCTGATGGACACCACCGCCCTCGAAATTCAGGGTAGAGTCCTCCTTGTCGGAGAAGAGTATCTGACCCTCATACTTGTCAGCCCATATCTCCCTGTCGAAGGTGGGCAGGTTATCCTTCAGTGTCTCCCAGACATTGGCGATGGTGCTGTCGTACAGAGTCCTGAGGAAGTTGTTCTGGATCTTCCTGTCCATATTAAACACCGTGCGGTTCCAATAGTATCCCTGTTCCAAGGACTTACTGGTGAGTGCCTTGTCGATATCGACCTTGAAGGTGAAGTAACGGTCATCTTTGTTATTGGCATGTTCGCTCACCTTCTTGAGGAAGCATAGCAGCAGGCGACGCTTGAAAAGTTTCTTAAAAGGCATCGCAAGTGGGTCTTTAATATCGGGATATTCGATGTCGAATGTCTTTTCGTCGATGGTGCCATGACTGCCATCCCAGTAATTAAAGTCATCTTTCCGCTTACTCTTCATCAGTGCCATACCGTCCTTCACACATGATTTCACCCAGTTGAAGTTCCCGAAGTCTTGATTCATGTTATTCAGAATAAGATCAAGGCAAATCCAGTGGCTGGAGAAGTCGTAGGCCGCCTTGCCATACGCCTTGGCCTCATTTTCCACCACTTCATATTTCTCTTCAGGTGTTGCACGCCGCTTTCCTTTGTAGGTAATGGCTCCACCTGCAAAATGGTCTTTGAAGAGGTCCTGTTTGATCTTCCCGTCATCCCAGATTCTGGCCTCAAAGGCTTTTTTCGCTATGTCTGCTTTGGTTCTATCCGTCATCACCATGCCCGCTTCCTGTTTGTAATTTCCCAGTTTCTGATGGGCATCATGCCATAGGTTCTCGTAGGAAGTAAAGAACTCGTCTACCTGGGTGTCGATGTAGTTGATGCAGGTAAGCAGAGACTTGTAGAATGCCTGTGAGGTGGCATCTTTGGCAGCGATATCAGCCCTGTAGCGGTCGGCGCGGATGGTGGCATTACCCTGTCCTGCCTCCATCATCAGAAAACGCTTCGACTTGAGTTTCAGTGTGCCGTCGATAGGCCGTACGAACACCTCAATCACATGACGGGTGAGAGACAGGTCAACCACCGACGACACAAACTTATCGGTAAGTTGCGATGCCACCTCTCCAACGACACCGGTAATCACTTTGCCCACGTAATTCGCCTTGCCGTCGGGGTCGCCAAGGCCTGGGTCGGCGATATTCTTGCCTGAAAGCACGGTAATCTTGTTACCAGCCTCGATATTGACGTTCTTGCCCTTGATGGTCACGTCGCCGTTAGGCGCCTCAATGGAGATGCCCGAGAAGGCACTGATGTCTACCGTGCCGAAGGGCGAACTGATGGAGATGGCGCGCTTGTGGCTCTTCATCTCGATCTCGTACATGCCGTAGCGGTCGCCAATATGGATACCGCCAGCCAGATCCTTCGCATCGGGTGCGAAATCGTTGAAACCTAATACCGAACCGTAGAAACCCAAGCCCGGAGATATCAGGTTCGTGAAGAAACTGCCACCCTTGGAGGGGTCGGTAAAGGTGATATGATGTCCGTTGGGCGAAGTCAGCGCCATTGAGACATTCTTCCATTGCAATTCCGGAGCCGCCTTGCGGTAGTACTCCTCATCGGGTGTCAGGTGGTTTTTCGAAAAGAGACTGCCCACCACGTAGGGCCGCTCGATATTGTCGCTGTCAAAGTTGACAAGCACCTCGTCGCCTACTCTCGGCCTGAAGAAGGTGCCGCCGCCTTCAGTAGCCATTGGCGAAGCAATGCGTATCCACGGTGAGGCCATATCGTTGATTTCCTTTTCTACGATCTCCTTCACCTTCTCTTTCTCTTCGGTTCGCTGGGTTACCTGTTTTTCCGTTTCAGCCAGTGTAGCCGAAGTATCCTTATACTCCTGACAGGTGTCGTTATAATCCTTCTTGACCCTTGCCAAGATCTCATCAGGAGCATTAATTGCCGCTTTCATATCAGCGATGTCCTGATCGATGGCCGCTATTTCCTTCTGCTTCGCCTTGATTTGGACATTCAACTTTTCTATATCGTTCTCAAGCAGCATTTTCTTAGCGACCTCCAATTCAACTTGTTTCTGCTCAATGGCCTTCTGCTTTGCACCGTTCCTCTTCAGTTCACTGATCTCTTCTTCCTTGGCGGTGACTTGTGCCTCTTTTTCGGCCTTCTGGGTTAGCAGGCTTTTCAGGCTGGCTTCCAGTTCAGCACGTTTTGCAGCCTTGTCGGCAAGCATTTTCTCCCGCTCTTCTGGCGTGGCACTCATAAACTTATTGAGTTCCTCCAACTTGGCTGCCAGAGCCGTCTGGCGGGTCAGAAGTTCATATTTCTTCGCCGTAAGCCTTGCTTTCTCAGTTTCTGCCTCTTTCAAGCGCGACTCCGCTTCTGAGAGTTGCCTTTTTAATCCTTTGCCTAAAGACTGCCAGGGGTAGGCGATGCGCACGCGGCCCTGGAACTTCGGGTCTTCGTTATCAGTTACGAAGGCAGTCTGAGGGCCTGACTTTCGTATGACAGGAACAGACTGCACAGGAGGAATGAATTTGTCCTTGGCATCACCATACGCGGGAATCGCATAGATCTTCAGCAATCGCTTGCCGGTGTATTTGTCATCAGCCACGATGCCGTATCTGTCATAATCGCGGCTCCATGCCTCCTCGGACACCTGCTGTATCTGAATGATGACATAGACCTCGTCCGTTCCGTCAATCTTGATCTTCTGACCTAACTTCACGGGGATATAATTGGTGCCCATGTTGATGCAGACAATCTGCCGCTGCTGTTCCTCCTCATGCTGACGGATCTCCTGATAATAGTCCAGGGTAGTCCAGCCTTCCGGGTTCAGCGTGCCGAACTGAACGGCTTTCTCGCTGTTGTATTGCTCGCTCTTGTTCTTCAGTGGCTCCAGATAGGTTTCCCCTTTCTCCTTATTGACTCTCGATACCTGGAGGGCCGACAGTCCTAAGGTGACAGCCTCCCCGGCAATGAGCGCCTTGGCAATACTGGCGGGTATACCTTTCTTATAATCACTTTCATTCTCCAACAGGGTGCCAAGGAATGGAATCACCCTCGACATAGCCACCTCGCTGGCACTGCCGTCATAGTACATTTCACGCTTGATGTCGGTGAACTTATCCTTATAGAGCGGGAAGATATATTCATCAGTGGCCAGTTCGGCATTGCTTGATGTGTTTTCAGGGAACGCATCCATGGGGAAATCAGAATCATCTATATCGACGACCGATTGATTCAAACCATCCAGTTCGCCCTTGTCCTGTTTCATACTATCACGCCTGTAAGCCTCGATGGTCAGGGGAGCGGCAGAGATGTCCTGAACTGTCACCGTCTCATACTCGTCAATCACGGTAGGTTCCCCGCTGTCAGGAAGACCTAAAGTCAGTTTGCCGTCCTCAAAGAACAGGAACTCACCGCAACGATTCGAGGTGCGCACCATAAAGTCGTAGAACGACTCGTTGTACTGCACCAGATAGGGGTGGATAAACTCCGAAGAGATAGTGGCACTGAGTTCCTTGCCGCCATCGTCCTTAAAGGTATAGGAATCGCAGTATCTTAGGAACCGCAGTTTCTCGATGTTGGTTTCTACCAATGGTACTGACTCGTCGGCCTGTGTGCCGAAAGTCAGACTTTCAGGCTGAAGGATGCCCGAGCCGAGTTTGCGGGCCACGTAAGCCTTGCTATATTTGTTGAGGGTCATCAGTTTGTCCATACTGAAGATACCCAGTTTTACATACATCTTCGCACCGTTGTTCTCGCGCTTCAGTTGCGGATTCAACTCGAAGACATAGCAATTCTCAGCCACGGTGTAGGTATTGCCGTAATCAATGACGTTCGCGGCATCTAACTGCCTGTTCACATGCAGGATTTCCAGTTTTACCTGTCTTTGAAGCAAAAGGCCTGACACATCACTAAAGGCTGGAGCCTTTGTTGATTCTTCGCCCGTCGCATTGACGGTCTGTTGCATGAAGTCCAGTTCGGCTGCTATCTCTGTGGGCTGATAGATTTTGCGGTTGACCTTAACCCCTCGAAAGGTGAGGTAGTAAGTGCGGTCTTGGTCTTTGAATTCCTTGCGAATGCCCTGTTCCAACTTCAACTCTGCCAGTTGTGTGTCTGGAGCGGTGATCTTATTGCCAAATGTCAGCCTGTAAATGTATAAGGCACTTTTACTCGTTTCTGTTGCCATAATTGATGCTTATTGTACAAATGTACATTTGAAATGTTTCTCGTTGCCCAGATAGGTGACGGAGCGCACCTGAAGGGTCACGTTGAGCAGGGTCTGCCTGTCCTCGCCATCCTGCACGGTTTTGGTATCGTAGCATTCCTCCACATGGACTACATAGCCATCGACCACCATGCCGTCTTCATAGTCACTCAAGCGATTGTTGTCGCCGAAGGTGGCATTGAAGATGAATGAGTAGCGCTGCGGCGCATTGGAAACCAGTGCACGGTAGTAGGGCTTGAAATGGCGCGGTGAACGCACGCGGATGGTGAACTTGAGGATGACCGGCTTGGTGACACCATAGATCTCGCCGGTCTCGTTGCGCTTGTGCTCGCAGCGGTAGTCGAAGTGCTGCACCGTCTGGCAGTTCTCCTTCAATACGTTGACGGGGTTCTCCAGGAAGTTGTCTTGCACCACCAGAGCCTTCAGTTCATTGGAATAGAGTGTTGCCATTTCTTATTTGCATTTATAGGTGATACCATCAATGTTCATTCCCTGGGCCACGATGCCCAGTTTCAGGAGGCGCCGCCGCTGGTTGCCGATGTCATAGCATTCGGAAAGTGAGAAGCACTGGGCCTCGTCGAAATAGATCACTTGCGTCTCATCGTCGTTGAGGACTTTGTCGTAGTTCTGGCCGATGACGAGCCGTCCGTCCTGTATGCTCTGGAGGGAGAACCACTCAAAGAGACCGATGTCGCTCCTGCCGGGTGCCACCACCACGACTTCCAGTCGCTCGCAACGAGCACTCTCCTCGGGGGCGAAGTCGTTGTAGGAGCGGTCGAATACCAGATGGTAGTCGGATACCAGATATCGCTTGGTATAGCGCTGGATGTCGTTGTCGCCGAATTCTAAAACTGCTGTTAGTGCCATATTCTAATGTTTTAGTATTGGTGCAATAGACCCTTATCGGACTTCGAACAGGTTGTAGAAGCCTGTCATCATGAACACCTTCTTGATTTCGTCGTTGATGTGCTCGATGATCACCTTTCCCCCCTTGGCAGAGGCCTCCTTGCGGATGGTCAGGAACAGGCGCAAGCCTGAACTGCTGATGTACTCCAGGTCGGTGCAGTCGAGGATGATTTCCTTGTCGGCATTCTCAAGCAGGGGCATAATCTCCTTTTGGGCAACTATTGCTGACGGGGTGTCGAGGCGGCCACTGACTGTGGCATACATGCCTCCATTCTGTTCTTTTACTTCAAAAATCATAGTTCTAATATTTTAATTGTCTATTAATGTTTGCTGCAAAGGTACAACTTTTTTCTGAATAAGCAATGTTTTTGCCCAAAAATGGTTCCCCAAGGGCTCACAAAGTGTCTGACACTTTGTGAGCCGCTCTCTGCCTATTGGTTATTTCCAGGGGTTCTCGAAAGCGACGGGACCGTTCTCGAGTTTCTGGCATACGACCTCGATCTCCTCGAAGTGCTCCTGTCCGTCCTCCCATTTCTCCTTGTAGTTCACGCAGTAGCAGCCAGTGCCCTTGAGTTCCTTCATCGTCGAGCCGTCAACGGTGTTGAAGTAGGTCACGGTGAAGTCGCGGGGGTCGTTTGGTGCGAGCATCCACTGGAGCAACTGGTTGTTGCCGTCGTTCATGGCCTTCACGCGGATGGTGACCTTGCCGCCACGGGGGATACCTGAAATCTGTCCCTCACGATCCGTTGTCTGGTCAAACTTGTAATCAATCATGATCACTTCTCTCTTCTCGAAATCTTGTACTTCCAACTGTACGGGTGTTACATTTTCTGCCATAATATGTTTCCTTTCTTTATTTTAATTCTTGACTCTTAGTTCTTAACTCTTAACTTGCGAAGCATCATGCCCAGTCGTTCTCATAGACGACGTTTCCGAACTCGATCTTCTTGCAGGTGATGACGATCTCCTCGAAGTGTCCCATCTTGTCCTCCCACTTCTCCTCGAAGTTGACGCAGTAGCCGTTGGTGAACTTGATGGTCTTCATCTCCTTGCCGGTCTTGGTCTCGTTGAAGGTGATGGTGCCGTCCTTGGGGAGGTTTCGCTCGCACATCCATGCCAGCAGGTCTGGGGTTCCGTCGTTCAGGGCCTTCACGCGGACGGTGATCTTTCCGCCACGGGGGATGCCTGCCATCTGTCCCTCTACATCAGTTGCCTGATCAAACTCGTAGGTTACCATCAGTACTTCACGCTCTTTGTAACCGTCGATTTCCATCTTTACCGGAGTCTTTGCCATAATTTGTTTCCTTTCTTAATTTTTTAATTGTTAATACTAAAATTATTTGTTCTCAGTCTTGAGGTTTGTTTCCTTTTGACATTGCAAAGGTACGACGGAATTCGTACCGTTCCAACTTTTTTATCGTTTTTCGCTTCAGTTCGTTGCGACAGGGCTTCGTATTTGCGACAAACCCGGGAAGCACCCCCAAAATCTGTCGCAAAAGGCGCAAATTTGTTCTATTTGTTGTTAAACTTCTTGCTGAGAGTCAGGATGTTCTTGTTGCCTTTCCGTTCGTAGGTGAGGTCGTCCATAATCTGACGGACCAAGTGGATGCCCAGCCCGCCGATGGGGCGCTCCTCTGCGGATAGTTTGGTGTCGACCTCGGCTTTTGCTGTCGGGTCGAAGGGCTTGCCGCTGTCGCTGATCTCGAACGTGAGCATGCCATCGGCTATCGTGGCTATGATGTTCACCACGCCCTTCGTGCCCTCAGGATAGGCATATTCCATTACGTTGACCACCGCCTCTTCGATGGCCAGGTTCAGGCTCATCGTCAGCGATGCGTCCAGGCTGGCATCCTCAGCCACCTCGTTGAGGAACTGTGGCAACTGCGGAACGGTATCGACGTCGTTGGGCAAGGTGATGGAGTGGCGGCGCTGCCCGTCGGAGCCCTTGGGATTGTACTGGATGGCCATCATCGTCAGGTCGTCGCTCTGCTCGGCCTCGCCGACGAAGGCGTGGACGGCATCCACCATCTGTTCCACCAGTGTCCGGGGCGAGTGGCGGCCCTCGGTGCAGATACTACGCGCCGTATCGAGCACACGCTCGTCGCTGAACTGCCCGTGATGACTATTCTCAGCCTCAGTCAGGCCATCAGTATAAAGGAAGATGGTGGTGCCGCTGTCGATGACTGTTTCCTGTAGACTGAACGCCCAGCCCGGCATCACTCCGGCTGGCAGGTTGCTGTCAACAGGCAACAGCCCAAGGCGAGTACCGTCCTTCGAGATAAGCAGCGGGGCATCATGTCCGGCATTGCAGTAATTCATGTGGCCCGTCTGCAAGTCCATGACACCGACGAACAGCGTGACAAACATGTTCATCTCGTTGTCCTCGGCAATCGTGTTGCTTAATTGGCTGACGATGCGTTCGGGCCGCTCCTCGTGGGCCGAGATGGTACGGAACAAGGCTCTCGTTACTGCCATCACCAGCGAGGCAGGGATGCCCTTGCCGCTCACGTCGCCGATGCAGAAGAACATCTTCCGGTCGCGGATGTAGAAGTCGTAGAGGTCGCCGCCCACGGCCTTGGCAGGGGTCAGTTGCCCGTAGATTTCGATCTCATCACAGTCGGGGAACGGCGGGAAGGTCTTGGGCAGCATGGACATCTGGATGGAGCGGGCAATGTTCAGTTCGCTCTCTATCGAGGCCTTCTGGGTGGTGGTCACCTTCAGTTCCTCGATGTAGCGCACGAGCGACTGCTGCATACCGGCAAACGAGTGGCTCAACTGGCCTATCTCGTCGGTGCGGTGGAAGTCGGGTATCTGGGTGTCGAACTGCCCGGAGGCAATGGTTTCCGTCTCCTCGGCCAACTGCCCGAGGGGTCGCAGTTCGCGGGTGATGATGCGGATGAAGAAGAATAGCATCAGCAGCAGGCCCACCGTGACGATGGCCCACACGATGTGGCGCAGCCGGTTGAAGCCGCCGAAGATGTCGCTCTCCGGGCAGACGATAGCCATCGAGCAGCCCGTCTGTCCGAGCGGTTTGTAGAAGACGTAGCAGTCGGTGCCGTCAATCTCCATCCGTTTCATGCCCTCCTCGCCGCGCTGCATGGCGTGACCCAGGGCGGTCAGCGCCGTGTCGGGCTTGTCTATGGTCTGTGTAAAAATGGTCTGACGGGTAATCTTCGTCGTGTCAGGGTGTACGAAGTAGGTGCCGCCCCGGCCTATCATGATGCTGTAGGAGTTGGGATAGGGCTTGATCTCGGAGATGGTCTTTGAGAGCCAATTCAGCGACAAACTGGTGTTGATGATGCCAATCGTCTGTCCCGCCTTGTCCTTGATGGCCTGGCAGTAACTGGTCACCATCTCATAACTATTGGTCGGCGCGTCGAAGTCCATGTAGGGCTCTGTCCAGCACGGGTGGTCCATCAGTGTGGGCATCAGGTACCAGTCCATGTAGAAGTACTGGTAGTGGTCGCTGCCGCCCTGGATGGTGCGGATGCTGTCGCCGCTCATCATGGAGTAGGCCGAGAAGTAGCGGCCCTTGTCCTTGAAGTGGTACGGCTCGAAGGCGATGGAGCAGTTGTAGAAGTCGGGATTGTTCAGCAGCATGCCGCGGCTGTAGACGAACATCGAGTCGGCCTTGTCGGGGTGTCGCTGCACCAGCCACTCGGTCATCTGCGTGGCCACCTCCACGCGGTTCAGGATGCCCTCCACGCGCAGGCTTGTCTTGTCCAGTATCTGCGTGGCGCGGCTGATGGCCTCCTGGTGCACCGCCTCGCGGGCCTGCCAGACAAAGAAGCCGAGGGCAGAGTTAAAGATGACGGCGGCGAACAGCACCACCCACAGGCTCAACTTCACGGACAGCCGGCGACGGATATATGCGATGATTTTTTTCATACTCTTCACTTTTCACTTCTCACTCTTCACTTTTCACTCTTCACTTTTCACTTCTCACTCCTCACTCAGTTCCTCGTATGTTACTTCGCGGCCCAGCATCATATTGTCCACCATCAGGCGGCTGGCCAGCTGCACCATGTCGGGGCGCAGACGGAACTCACGCTTCTTCGACTCGCGATCCACTTGCAGGCGAAGCACCTCTTTCAGCATCAGCCGCTGGAGCGTGCGGTTGGTGGCGATGCCATCCCTGTCAGCGTACTGCATCACGATGTCGAGCGCCTCGTCGGGATGCTGGGCGGCCCACTCCCAACCCTTGCGACTGGCTTCGGCAAACTTGCGGGCCTTGTCGCGGTGCGCCTGGTAGTACTCGCGGGTCATGTAGACGCCGTCCTCCTGCACGTTATACCCGTGGTCGCAGAAGCGATAGACCGCCTTGTCGCTGATCTCCATACCTGCCTGAATCAGTTGGTAATACTCATTGTAACTCATGGCTAGCGTGGCATCGAGCGCACCGGCAACGAACAGATTGACACCCTGCGCGATGCGCACCCACTGATAGTCCAGGTGGTCCTTGATGCTCATGCAGATGGCCAACTGTCCGAAGCCCACACTCCAGATGCCTACGCGGGCTCCTTTCTGTGAGAGCGGGTCCTTGCCGCGTGCCGAGACGATGACCATGGCGTTGTTCATCGACGTCTGCAGGATATTGACCAAGGGGATGCCGGCATCGACAATCTCCAGAGCCTGACAGAGTTGGAGCGTCGTGGCCTGACATTCGCCAGCGCGCAGTCGGGCCATGGCTGGCTGCGTCACCGACGGATGCTCGATGCGCACCTTCACCCCCGCCTCACGATAAAAACCCTTCGCCTCGGCCACGTAATAGCCTGCGAACTGTGCCTGCGCCGTCCACTGGGGCGTAAACACGATGTCGTCCTGGGCATAAGTATCAACGCTCAGCAGACCCAAGATGATGGAAATAACGATTCTATACATTATCTTATATATTACAAATGCAACGTATGGCCCTGTTCGAGCAGGTCTTTCGCCAAAGTTATATTATCCTCGTCGGGCCCTTTTATCCAGTCAAGGAGTTGGCTAAGTTCTTTCAGCCCGCCGCCCTGTTTCAGCACATAGACGTAACAGAGATTCTGCGGGCCGATGTTCTCCGAGAGGATGTCAAGGTCGGTGGCACCGAGTTGTGCGGCGGCGAGTCTGTAGGCATCGTCGCTGTGCTCCTCGATGAGCCGGTTCACCTCGCCGATGGTCTCGAAGCCCAACTTCTGAAGCACACGCAGGAAGGGCATCATGGGTACGGGGTACAGTTCGGCCTGATTGATGGCGGCGATGCGCTTGTTCAGTCGGGCGAAGGGCTGTGCCTCCAGATAGCGGCGGAAGGTGTCACTGTTCAAGTCCACCTTGTCGAGTTGTCCCGATGCCTCCAGTGCCAGCATCTGACGGCGGTAGTCGGTCAGCACATTACGCAGACGGCTGAACTCATCATCGACGAGTTCCAGCATGCCGGCCAGACGGCCAAACTGACGCTGATACTCGCGGGGGATATTCACGCCTCCGCCCTTATAGGCCGTATCGTGGTCGAGCGTGCTCCATACGTGCTGCAGGGCCGTGCGCATCTGTATCTCGAAGCGCAACTCGTTGAGCAGGGGCATATCTGGGTCATCGACCACCGACTTCGGCAGCGTGCAGATATAGTGCAGCGAGTTGTAGCCGAAACTGTCCAGTCGGTGCAGCTTGCGCTTGTCAACGGAATTGCTCCAGTCCACCTGGAAAATCTCATTGAC
>JAFUAK010000165.1 GCA_017460765.1 Prevotella sp.
GCTAAAAAATGTACACAAATGGCGCTTGTTTCGGAGAAAATATGTACTTTTGCGAAGTTATAGGAAGAGTTATGCTTGCACAATTGCTATATGCCCAGTCTGAGAACCCCTTCATGATCCGTATCATCTGGGGGCTGGGTGCCGTGCTGTTCATCGGACTGCTGGTATCCATCTTCCTACAGCGCCGCACGAGCCTCAAGTTGAAGGACGAACTGGCCGAACTGTCGAAACTCAAGGAGGGCAACGTCGAGTACGAGTTCATCCTGAAGGCCATGAAACTCAGCACGTGGCATCTGAATCCCAAGACGCGTGCCATCACGATGGACAACGACTTCCGCGAGAGTCAGGACAACTACATGCCCTCGCCCGAGTCGCCCGTGGCCCTGCTGACGGAGATGCTCGCCAAGAGCGATGCCCAGCGCGTGCTGACGGCTATCGATGACATCTGCACGGGGCGCAGCAATTTCTACCACCAGCAATACCGCGTCAGGTCAGGCAACTCGGGCATGACCTACTGGGAGGAGAGTTATGCCACCATCGCCTCCCGCGATGCCGACGGCTCGCCAACGAAGATCGTGGGTACCACCATGCGCATCGACAGCCGCAAGAAGATGGAGGCCGACCTCATCAACGCCCGTAACAAGGCCGAGGAGAGTGACCGCCTGAAGACCGCGTTCCTGGCCAACATGGGTCACGAGATACGTACCCCGCTCAATGCCATCGTGGGCTTTGCCGACCTGCTGCCTGTCGTGGAGAGCGAGGAAGACCGCAACCAACTCATCACCGAGATCCAGAACAACAACCGCAAGTTGCTCGGTATCATCGACGGTCTGGTGAGCATGTCGAAGATCGAGGCCGAGGCCAAGAACCTCGTCAAGTCGCAGACCGACCTCGTGCCGCTGCTGAAGGAGATCGCCAAGACGCATGCCGCCATGGTAGACCAGCAGACCGTCGTACTCGCCACGCAGTTCCCCTACACCCAGTTGATGATGACTACCGACGTTGCCAAACTCACCGAGATCATCAACAACTTGATGCAGAACGCCGTGAAGTTCACCACGAAGGGCCGTATCACGCTGGGCTACGACCTGCAGGACGGTGACCATGTGCGCATCTGGGTGAAGGATACCGGCAAGGGTATCGCCGAGGCCGACCAGGAGCGTATCTTCGAGCGCTTCGTCAAGGTCGACGACTATATCCCCGGCACGGGTCTGGGCCTCTCCGTTGCCAAGAGCCACGTTACCAGCCTGGGCGGTACCATCGGTGTCGAGTCTGTGTTAGGCCGAGGCTCCACTTTCTGGGTAGACCTGCCCCTCACCTGATTTTTTCTCCGGGTGCTGCAACTTTTCCTGTTTTACTTCCGTCTAACAGGCAGGAAGTCAAACTAAATAAATAGAAAAGGAATATGAATACAAAACGTTTGCTAAGCAGTCTGCTGGTGCTGACCGTCACCATGACCACGGTCTCCTGTATCCATGCCGGACGTACCATCCACATCACTGACGACAAACTGGTGTCGGAGACACGTCCCCTGAAGGGTTTCGAACAGATTGAGATCAACGGATCACCCACCGTCTACTACAACCAGGCCGATACCTTCTCCGTCAAGGTGGAGGGCAATCAGACGGGTGTGGAGAACATTCTGACGGAGGTCAGCGGTGACAAACTCATCATCCGCAACCGTGGCAAGGTGGGAGTCGTCAACATCGTGGTCAGCGACAACGAGCAGGCCACCGTCCACATTACCTCTCCCGACCTCATCGGCGTGACGCTCAACGGCTCAGGCGACTTTATCAGTGAGCGCCGCGTGGACACCGACAATATGCAGGTGGTGCTCCGTGGATCGGGCGATGTCGATATCAAGGATCTGATCTGCGACCGTTGCGAGGTGGAACTTGTCGGCTCGGGCGACATCGACCTCGACCGCGTGGACACCCGTGAAGCCTCTGCCGTCCTCGTAGGCTCGGGCGATATCGACCTCAAGTTGCTGCGCACCGCCTCCACCCGTCTCTCCCTGAAGGGCTCGGGCGATATCGATGCCCAGTTCTCCGAAGGCTGTGGATCCGTAGCGTGCGAACTGCGTGGCTCGGGTGATATCAACCTCGAAGGCCAGGTGCATCAGTTCACCAAGCAGAAGAGCGGTTCAGGCGATATCAACACCGACAGACTGACCGTCAGATAACAGGTCACTTCGCATTTTTCTTATAACTCTGTACTGCCCAGAAGGCCATCACGCTGCTGATGGCAAGGAGGGCCAGCACCTGATGGATCACCGACGCCATCCCGCCGCCTCGCACAAAGACGGTGCGGATGGCGTCGATGAAATAGTGCATGGGGTTGATGTAGGTGGTGAGATACGCCCAGTCGGGCATGGACCGCGTGGGGGTGAAGAGGCCGCTGAGCAGCATCAGGCAGACCACGAAGAACCACATCACGAGCATCGCCTGCTGCATGGTGTCGCTGTAGTTGGAGACGATCAGTCCGAAACTGCTGAAGAACAGCGCCAGCAGGATGGCCAGCAGGTAGATCAGGCCGAGCGGCCCCTGGCAGGTGATGCCGTAGACCAGCCACGACAGCACCAGGCAGACGGTGAGCACCAGCAGGCCGATGATCCAGTAGGGAATCAGTTTCGCCAGGATGAACGCCCACTTGGAGACAGGTGTCACGTTGATCTGTTCGATGGTGCCCTTCTCCTTCTCGCCCACGATGTTCAGGGCAGGCAGGAATCCGCAGAGCATCATCATCAGGATGCCCATCAGGGCGGGGATCATGAAGACCTTGTAGTTCTGGCCCTTGTTGTAGAGAATGTTTGTCGCGGGTACGGGGCCACTCCCGTACCCCCGCACAATCTGGGTGAGATACGATGAGCCGATGGAGCCCTTCGTGCCGTTGACGGCATTGGCAGCGATGAGCACCTGGGGCTGACGTCCCTGCGTGAGGTCTCGGCTGTAGTCCTGCGGGATGACAACCACGATGTCGGCCTTGGAGCGCTCGATATCCTTCAGGGCAGCCTGATAGGTGGGCTGCTGGCCGTTGAAGATGAAGTAGTTGGAGGCCTCGATGCGGTGCACCAACTGCTGGGAGCGTGTCGAGCGGTCGTTATCCACCACGTCGACGCGGATATTCTTCACCTCCTGGTTCATCACCCACGGCATGACGCACATCACCATGATGGGGAAGATGAAGATAATCTTCGGCATGAACGAGTTGCGTCGGATCTGCAGGAATTCCTTCTGGATGAGATAGCGGAGTGTCATACGGCCAGGCGTTTATTGAATTTCTTAAGTGATACGATGAGCAGCAGGGCCGTCATGCCTATGAGGACAACCACCTCTTGCCACACCTCCTCGATGCCGACACCCATGATCATGAGTTTGCGCATGGCGGAAATGTAGTAGCGTGGCGGTATGACGGCAGATATCCATTGGAGGATGGTGGGCATCGACTCCACGGGGAAGAGCATGCCCGAGAGCATCACCGTGGGCAGGAGCAGCACCATTGCCGAGACGAGCAGGGCCACGAACTGCGTCTGGGCGATGTTCGAGATAAGCAGTCCTAACGAGAGTGCCAGCAGGATGTAGATGAACGAGACGCAGAGAATCCACCCCAGCGAGCCCTGCAAGGGTACGTCGAGCACCGTGGCCGACATCGAGAGGATGACAAAGAGGATGATCAGGGCCTGAACCAAGTAGGGCACGGCCTTTGCTACGATGATCATCAGAGGCTGGACGGGCGACACGAGCAGTACCTCCATCGTACCCTGTTCTTTCTCCCGCACGATGGAGACGGAGGTCATCATCGCACAGATCAGGAGCAACAGCATGCCCATGATGGCGGGTACGAAGTTGTAGGCCGACTTCATGCGGGGATTGTAGAGGAGTTTAGAGTGGAGAGTGGAGCGTGGAGAGAGGAGAGTCTGCTGGGCGTAGGCCGTCCATTGCTGGGCCATGTTGGGGTCGGAACCGTCGACGAGGAACTGGATGCCTGAGCGCTTCGAGGCAAAATCCTGGGCGAAGATGATGGCGAGGTCGGCCTTCTGGTTGCGGATCAGGCGCTCGGCTTCTGCCGGTGTGGAAGCGGTGGCAGTGATGGTGAAGTATTCCGAGACCGCAAGACGGTCAATGGCGGCTTGTGTCAGATGGTCCATCTGAGAGGTGACCACTACCGTGCGTACATTCCTGACGTCGTTGGTGATGGCGAAGCCGAAGAGCAGCATCAGCACGATGGGCATGCCGAAGAGGATGAGCATCGTGCGTTTGTCGCGCAGGATGTGCTTCGTTTCCTTAATGACAAAACTGATAAATGGTTTCATATCACTCTTCACTTTTCACTTCTCACTTCTTTTCGCTTTCCGGGCCAGGTAGGTGAATACGTGGTCCATATCGGGCTGGTTCAGGCTGCGCTTCAGTTCCTCGGGCGTACCCATCGCACTAATCTTGCCGTCGACCATGATCGAAATCCTGTCGCAATACTCCGCCTCGTCCATATAGTGGGTAGTCACGAACACGGTGATGCCCCTTCCTGCAGCCTCGTAGATCAGTTCCCAGAACTGTCGGCGCGTGGCAGGGTCTACGCCTCCCGTGGGCTCGTCGAGGAACACAATGTCGGGATCGTGGAAGATCGAGACACTGAAGGCCAGTTTCTGCTTCCAGCCCAGGGGCAGGCTCCTCACCAGGTCGCCCGCATGGTCCTCGAACTTCAGTTGCTGTAGCAACTTTTCACGCTTCACTCTGATCTCTTCACTCTCCATGCCGTAGATGCCCGCGAAGAGACGGATATTCTCGGCCACGGTCAGGTCTTCGTAGAGCGAGAAGCGCTGCGACATATAGCCGATGTGGCGTTTGATCTGCTCGTGCTCCGTGCGGATGTCGTAGCCCGCCACAGTGCCCTTCCCGCTCGTGGGCTGGTTCAGGCCCGTGAGCATGTGCATGGCCGTGGTCTTGCCCGCACCGTTGGCACCCAGGAAACCGAAGATCTCGCCCCGCTTCACACTGAACGAGATGTCGTCGACGGCATGGAAGTCGCCGAAGGCCTTCACCAGGTGCTCCACCTCGATGACGTTCTCTCGTCTCGTCTGTTGCTGTGCCACAGCAACATCCTCCACATCCTCTGCCCTCTCTATTCCCGGTGGATTGAAGATATCCTTGAACCTGTCGAGGATCATCTCAGGCGTGCCGATGCCTTGGATCCTGCCCTCGTTGAGGAAGGCCACGCGCTCACAGCGACGCACCTCGTCGAGATAGGGCGTAGAGGCCACGATGGTGATGCCGCGCTCCTTCAGCGTGCCGAGCATCTCCCAGAGTTCCTTGCGCGACACGGGGTCCACTCCCGTCGTGGGCTCGTCGAGGAAGAGTACGCTCGGACTGTGCACCAGGGCGCACGAGAGCGCCAGTTTCTGCTTCATGCCCCCGGAGAGGGCCCCCGCCTTGCGGTCCTTGAAGCGTTCTATCTGCGAGTAGATGGCCTTGATGCTGTCGTAGCCCTCGTCTACCGTGGTGCCGAAGAGCGTGGCGAAGAACTCCAGATTCTCCCGTACCGTCAGGTCC
>JAFUAK010000166.1 GCA_017460765.1 Prevotella sp.
ACGAAAGCAGCACAAAGTGGTTTGCAATCAATGCCTGTACATCGAATGCGGTAGGCCTACTACCATCTCTTCGGAAGTTGCTGACTGATTCCACTGAAAGAGCCACTTCCAAGTGTCATTTCATCATCGTGACACACTGTCAGACTGCAAAGGTACACTTTTATGAGGAATTATCCAAATAAATACAATTTTTTCCTCAAAATGTTTGTTATATTAAACATTTTTGCTTATTTTTGCGCCCAATAAAGTACAATTATGGGAAAGAACACATTTGGAAAGACGATGCCAAGGGCATTGAGCCAGAACCTGAAGATCATGGGCGAACAGATTATGCTGGCACGCAAGCGCAGGCATCTTTCCATGCAGGACATAGCAGACAGGGCAACGGTAACACGCCTGACAGTCTCGAAAGTGGAACATGGTGACCCGACGGTCTCCATGGGAATTTATGCACGTGTACTCTTTGCGCTGAATCTGGAAAACGACATTACCCTGCTTGCAGCCGATGACGCTCTTGGCCGGCAACTTCAGGATGCAGAATTATTGAGACGATGAAAAGAATAACGGTTTATGCAGATTTTGACTTCCTCTCTACAGCCCAGGAGATAGGAGTAACAATCAAAGAAATAGTGCCATATAAAGTGGCAAGCAGAGCAAATCCTGTTTTTTCCTCGACACACTTTTGCCTGACGAGACAGAAGAAAGTCAATTTCATAGTTATGTTTGCCACAAAAATGCCGAAATTCTCAACAATCAAACACCTTAAAACACCGAAATTCTCAGTACGCTCATTCTGAGTAAGGAAAAGAGACAGGAACTCACCACAGGTATTCATCGGTGGTGCCGGAGAAGCGGAGGGGCTGTTTCCAGCCGTGGTCGAGGCAGACCTGGCGGATGGTGCGTTCGACATCGGGGGTGATGGGACGCGTGCCGTTGTGGTACTCGTAATAGCGCTTGCGGCTGAAGGCTGCGATAAGGCGGTTCTTGATGGCACGTTCGTAGCGGCTCGGCATGTCGTAATAGATGGCTGACAGTCCGTAGGGCATGCGGACCGGTTTGTCGCTGCGGTATAAGGAACAGTTTTCCGTTTCGGCCTGGGGATGGCAGAGGTTGACAGACGTATTGAAATAGATCTCCTGCGGTGCATAGGACACCACGATGGCATGCAGGCAATGTTCCCGCAAAGGACAGACGGTACTGAAGCAGGGGGGATAGGTCCTGGCCTTCTCGCGGACTTTATCTTCTAACACTGGAGGGGTAACGGGTTTCTGAGGTATCATTCCTGTTCTGATTTGATGATTATTCCGATTTTCGTGCAAAGATAGTGATAATATGTGATACTACCAAACAATTTTCAAAGAAATTTTATCAAAAATGGCAAAACTATACATAATATTCGTTAATTATCTTATTTTCAATTGTTTATATTATGTATAGTGCTTCATATTTGATAGCATACTATACATAAACAATGTTGTTACAAAGCATGAATCAAGCAAAAACGACATTTAAACCATTGATAGTAAGTTAGTTTCATGATAGCAAAGATTAAGGAAACAATTTGTTTCTCCTGTGGAAACACTTTGTTTTTCAGGCAGAAACAAAATGTTTCGAATGTTGGAATAGAGGTGAAACAACTATCTCTTCAAGGCCTGAAGATTATCTCTATGGGCCGAAAATGACGTATTTATGTATAGTTGACCTTAAAAAATTTGGCACTATACATAGTCTAACAATCTGATTATCCGATAATTATCCTAAAACATGTATAGTTGATGGCATTTTCAAAAAAAATTGCCGCAAACCAAAAAAGCATGGTTTGCGGCTATTCCTATTGAAGATACGGAAGACTACTTCAGTTCGAAACTCAGTCTGGCAGGGAGTTGGTTGGAGGCGGTGCCTACGAGGGCCTCGAAGGTGCCAGGTTCAGCCACCCAGGCATGGGTAGCCTCGTCGTAGAAACTGAGTGCATCGCGGCCAATGGTCAGCGTTACATCACGACTCTCGCCAGGCTGGAGATACACTTTCTGGAAGGCCTTCAACTCCTTGACAGGACGATCCACGGAGGCCACCTTGTCGCTGATGTAGAGTTGTACGGTCTCGGCACCTGCCAGTTTGCCTGTGTTCGTAACATTGACGGTAAAGGTGATCTTGTCGTCAGTTGTGATCTGCGTCTTGTCAGCAGAGAGTTTGCCGAGTTTGAAGGTGGTGTAACTCAGGCCGTGTCCGAAGGCGAAGAGAGGCTTGATCTTCTGCTTGTCCGTCCAGCGGTAACCCACATAGATGCCTTCCTTATATTCCTCGTCGATCACCTTATAATCGTCGCGCCAGGTGCCTGGGAAGGCGCCAAGGGCATGGGCACCACAGTCGTTCAACTGCTGATACCACGTGAAGGGCAGTTTGCCAGAGGGATTCACATCGCCACTCAGCACCGAGGCGATAGCCTCACCCGCCTCTGAGCCGATGAACCAGCCCTGCACAACGGCTGGCACCTTGGCGAGCCAGGGCATAGCAACGGCATTACCAGAGACATTGACGTAGACCAGACGGGGATTAGCCTTCACGAGTGCCTCGATGAGTTGATCCTGTCCGTAGGGCAGACCAAACTCCTTACGATCGTGACCTTCACAGTCCTGATAGTCGCTTTTGTTCAGACCTCCCACAAAGATCACGACATCAGCCTGACGGGCTTTCTCGACGGCCTCAGCCGTCAGTTCCTCGGCAGTGCGGGTCTCGTAGAGACTGCGGCCAACAGTCACACCATTGTAACTCTGCACGGTGTCGCCCACATAGCCACGGGCGAAGTCGACCTCACAGTCCTTGAAGCGCTCACGGATGCCGTCGAGGGGCAGGATCTCGCGCTGCACCTTCAGCGAAGAGGAGCCTCCGCCGACTGTCATCATCTTGATGGCGTTCTCACCCACCACGAGGATGCGCTTGCCACCCTGAATCGGCAGGATGTTCTTATCATTCTTCAGCAGCACGATACCCTCCTGGGCAATCTTGAGGGCTGCTTCATAGTGGCTTTCAGAGCAGAGGAAGCCAAAGGGCTTCTGACGGTTCATCGTGGTACGGAAGAACAGACGAAGCACGCGACGCACCTTGTCGTCGAGTTCCTTCGTGGTGTACTTGCCCTCCTTGATGCCCTGCTTGTAGGCATCAGCGAGGTAATAGAGGTCGTAGGCATTGGTCTTACCCATGGTCAGACCGTCCGTCCAGGAGCCGAACTCCATGTCGAGACCGTTCTTGACAGCCTCATCCGTATCGTGACAGCCACCCCAGTCGGAGACGACGACCCCATCGTACTTCCAGTCGCCTTTCAGGATCTGGTTGAGCATGATATCATTATGGCAGTTGTGCTGGTTCTTATAGAGGTTGTAGGCACCCATGATGCCCCACGTGCCAGCCTCCGTCACTGCGGCCTTGAAGGCAGGCAGGTAGATCTCGTGGAGAGCACGGTCGGAGACGATGACGTTCACCTGATGGCGATATTCCTCGTCGTTGTTCAGGGCATAGTGCTTCACGCAGGCAGCCACACCTTTCGACTGCAGACCTTTAATATAAGGTACGACCATGCGCGAGGCCAGCCAGGGGTCTTCTCCCATATACTCGAAGTTGCGGCCTCCCAACGGAGTGCGGTAGATGTTCACGCCAGGGCCGAGGATCATGTCCTTATCGCGGTAGAGGGCTTCCTCACCGAGGTTCTCGCCATAGAGACGGGCCATGTCAGGGTTCCACGTGGCAGCCAGACAGGTGAGTGCGGGGAAAGCCACGCAGGAGTCGTTAGACTGTCCGGCCTGCTCCCACTCATCCCAGAGCACGTCAGGACGCACACCGTGAGGGCCATCGTCCGTCCAGAAATCAGGGAATCCCAGGCGCTTCACGCCAGGGCTGGAGAATTTCGACTGAGCATGGATCACGGCGATCTTCTCGTCGAGCGTCATCCGCGAGAGGGCATCGTCGATGCGCTCCTCGATGGGTTTGGTCTCGTCGAGATAGGTGGGTAACTGACGGGCCTCGATGGTGGCCGTCGTCATCAGCAACAGGGTTGAGATCAACATTCTATTCATTGTGTTTCGGGTTTTTATTTCGTTGGTGCAAAGATACGATATTTTATGCACATACACCAGTACCTATAAAACAGAAAGTGGAGACCAGCCGCAGGCAGATCTCCACCACGCCCTGACTATCAGGACATTAGATTTTCTCCCACCTCCTTAAAAAGTGGAAGACATATAGTTAGTTATAGTAGTTTATTCCTGAAATATTCGATGATATGGTCGAGTCCCTCATCGAGTTTCACCTTCGGTTCCCAGCCCAACTTCTCCTTGGCGAGGGTGATATCAGGACGGCGCATCTTCGGATCGTCACTCGGCAGCGGACGGAACACGATCTTGCTCTTGCCGCCAATCTTCTTGATGACCTTCTCGGCCAGTTCGAGCATCGTGAACTCCCCAGGATTACCCAGGTTCACAGGACCCGTGAACGAGTCGTCGGTATCCATCACGCGCAGCATACCCTCGATGAGGTCTGACACATACTGGAAGGAGCGCGTCTGCTGGCCGTCGCCATAGATGGTGATATCCTCGCCGCGCAGGGCCTGCACCACGAAGTTCGACACCACGCGGCCATCGCTGACAGCCATGCGGGGGCCGTAGGTATTAAAGATACGGATCACCTTGGTGCGCACCTTGTGCAGACGGTGGTAGTCGAAGAACAGGGTCTCAGCACAACGCTTGCCCTCATCATAGCAGGAACGGAGGCCGATGGGGTTGACATTGCCCCAATAGGTCTCAGGCTGGGGATGCACATTGGGATCACCATACACCTCACTGGTGGACGATTGCAGGATCTTCGCCTTCGTGCGACGGGCCAGTCCTAGCATGTGGAAGGCACCGAACACGGAGGTCTTCGTGGTCTGGATGGGGTCAAACTGATAATAAATAGGTGAGGCAGGACATGCCAGATTATAGATTTCGTCGACCTCGGCCCAATAGGGATTGATGACATCATGGCGCACAATCTCGAAGTTCGGACGACCAATCAGATGCCACACATTCTCCTTCGAGCCGCTGTAGAAATTATCAAGGCAAATGACATCGTGACCTTCGTTCACGAGTCTCTCACAAAGATGAGAACCGATAAAACCGGCTCCGCCTGTCACAAGGATTCTTTTCATAAAAATGTTATTTTAGGTTCCTAATCAGTTTGCAAAGATAAGGA
>JAFUAK010000167.1 GCA_017460765.1 Prevotella sp.
AGCACCGCTGAGGGCTCAGAGGCACGAAAAATTGAGGTCCGGACTTTCACAAGCCCGGACCTCTTTAAAACAATGTAAAGTTCTAAAATTGCCCAAAGAGATGGACAATATCATTGACCGCTCAAGCCGTCGGCGAAGCCGGCGTATGTATGCTTGCGGTAGTAATTCTGATCCCAGAGACCGACAGGCTGGTTGGCACGCCAGCCACTGCCTGCAGGACTGTCGGTGGCGCACCACTGACAGATGCCCCACTGCTGTGCGGGCGGAATGATGGTGAGATACTGCTGGATGATCCACTTGTAGTAGTCAGCCATCGCATGGTGCATCTCCTCTGTCACGTCGGGCGTGCTGATATCCTTGCCGTCGGTACCCACGATGCCCATGTCGAGTTCGGAGATACGGACGAGACGACCCGTGGCAGCCATCAACTTGAACGACTCGGTAATGGCATTCTTCTTGCTCTCCAATGTCTTCGGATCCATATAGTAGGAGATGTGCATCTGAGAACCGATACCGTCGATCTTGGTGACACCGTCGGCCTCCCAGCGCTCAATCCACTTGATGAGACTCTTCAGTTTCTTGTTCTGATCCCAGTCGCTCTCCAGATTGTAGTCGTTGACGAAGAGTTTCAGGTCGCTGCCACCATACTGACGAGCCAGGCGGACGGCCGTGCGCACGTAGTCGAGGTCGCCCAGATAGTCCTGCCAGAAGAAGTCGGTGGTGCTGCCGTTGTCGTGCTGCAGGGCATACACGCCCTCACTGTCGGCACCTCCGCCACTGATAGCCTCGTTGACGACATCCCAAGCCTTGACAAGCACCTCGGTGCCCTCGTCGTTCTTACAGGCTTCCATCATGCCGCTAATCCAACGGTCCATCGCCCAGATCAGAGTATCCTTTTTCTCCTCGTCGGTCTGCGGGATACCGTCACCAGAGGCAGTCTTCTCAACTTCGAACACGATATTGTCGAAGTAGTAGGTCACCTCAGCATCCCGCGTCTTGGAAAGGTTGAAGGCCACGGACTTCATACCGTTGGCACCGGCCATACTGGCATCGATGGTGACATCGGCGGTATAGTGCTGCCAGTCGGTGGTGAAGTTGGGATTGCCAATAGCCTGCCAATGCTGGTATGAGCCCGGATCGAAGTGGGCCTGGGTATCGGCAGAGGCTGCCTGGCTGGCCTTGTAGTCGAACTCCACATGGCACTTGGTTCCTTCCTGGAGCGGCTTCGGCAGGAGAATCCAGAACTGGGTGTCCCAGTCCTCGGCGGCTCCTGCAGGAGATACGACCTTGACACCACGCGAGCCGTCCTTACCGATACCAGCGGTTATGGTGGAGTTAACCACCTGACCGTTGCCTTCCTTGGAAATGAAGTTGCTGTTGTCATCACCCTCCATGTCACTGTTACTGATGACGTTCTCCATGTAGGTCACAGGACCGGAAGAAGAGGCCTGCACCAGTGCCTGCCACGACATGTCGTCGAAGTAGTAGTTGTTGGCCTCAGCCAGTTCGTTCAGGTTAAAGGCAATAGTGAACATGCCACTACCCCCAGCCTGATCGCCGGAGATTTCACCCTCGTAGGTGAACTCCTGCCAGTCGGTTGTCAGGTCGTAGCCGCCAGCGAGCATGCTCCAGTGGATATAGGAGCCAGGAGCGGCATGCGACTGGATGGAGATGTGGGCGGCCTTGTCGGCACGGGCCTTCATCGTGAACTTGTACTTGTCGCCCGATTGCCAGGTATGCTTAGGCGTGGTGATGAAGAACTGGGTGTCCCAGGGGTTGGTGGGATTGTCAACGGCATGGACGCGCACACCACGGGAGCCGTCGACACCGACACCATCATCGATGCGGTTGACATCGCCGCTGCCATCACCGTCGCGACAGACGTAGTTTGTGGCATCGCCGCCTTCACAGTCCACATTCGTAATCTGTTCAACCCACGTATCCACCGTCGGTGCATTGGGGTCGATGGGCACGGGTTTGTCTGCCAACAGACTATTGAGCCAATTGACGGGCTGCTGGGCGTGCCAGGCCAGCGTATGGCCATACACATTCAGCCCGGCTGCCGTGGCGGCCTTGACATATTCACTGACAGTACCGAAGTTCATTGAACCATCGTTCTGATCAACGCAGGATGCCATCTTCATGGCATTGCCTGCTACGGTCTCAGTGAAGTTGGCGTTGGTGACAACATAGGTGACTCCCTGACGGGCATAATCGGCGGCATCAGTCCCTACCCCCAACTTGAAGTTGGGGTACTGCGACAGGTCGACATATTCCTTTAAAGCCTTATAGTCGGTCAGGTAGGCGTACTTTTCTGTCTTGTCGGGACGTCCAACCTCAAAATTGCGGTCAAACTCATCGGCACAAGCAGTCATCATCATGGCTGCATATGCTAACAGGATATATTGCTTTTTCATTTTTCCCTATTTTTAGAGTTACTTTTTATAGACTGGAGTGAACTCCTCAATGGTAACGCCACTACGCTTCCACACCATCTTCTCATGGGTGGACCACTTGTGGCCGCCACCAAAGTCGACGGTATAGTCTAATTCCATACCGTCACGGTCCTTGTTACCCCAGGCCTTCTTCTCGGTATCGTCACCCCAAGAGCCAGAGCCTGTGGCTGTCACGCCGTCGGTCAAGGAAGAGATTGTGCAATTGTTGCCATTAAAGGTCAGCAGGAGTTCGGCATTATAGAGTTGGTCACCATCCTGATAGGAGACAGCATAGGAGCAGGTGTTCAGCGAGAGCGACTTGATCTCCACGGCGTTGGCCTGCTCGATATTGTCAGTGTTAGTAGTACCATTGGTGAGCCAGAAGCCAGAATACTGGTTCTGGAACTTCACACAGTAGAGCACGTAGTCCATGGGCTGCACATCCCAGACAGAGGCATCGGTACGGGAGCCGTTCTGGCCTTCGAGCAGGGTTCCTGAGAGAATCTTGCCGAAGCCAGTCTGACTGACAATCACCAAGGGGATGACGTAGGTGGATTTGACGGCGTCTGGATCGCTGAAGAAAGCATCTGTCAGTTGCACCTCGGCCGTTCCGTTCATCGTGCCGTTGAAGGCCAGCGTGGTTGTAGAGAGTTGATAGTAACTGCTGGGCATGGCCTTCACGGGAACAGTTGCATCCTCGTCGAAATAGAGGTTCTGGCAGAGCGACTCGTCGACAGCCACCTGCACGGTACCTTTCGAGCCATTGTAGGAACCGCCGAAAGTGGCTTTGATCTGGCACTTATGAGCCTTGTCAAGCGTGGTGTCATATTCATCATCACCCAGCACAATGGTGCGCACTGGATACTGATAGGGGAAGTAGACGCTCGTGCCACCTTCAAAGTCATCGAAAGTCTTGTCGCTGCTCTCACATGACCAGAGCCCACAGACAAGTCCGACTCCGCAGATAAACTTCAATATATTACGTTTCATATTCTATTTCTTTTTTAGTTTTACATTGTTTTGTCGTCTTACTGCCAGCCATCGTTTTGCAGCAGATTGCTCCACTTCAGCGTTTCGGAATAGGGAATCGGGCAGTAGATCATATAGTCTTTATAGTCGCGGTTCTCCACGTTGATATACTGATAGGAGAGTACACCCGTGTCGCCGTTGGTGGTGATGCTGGCACCTCTAGCCGCCTCCGTCAGATTGGCATTCCAGCGGCGGAGATCCCAGAAACGGTGGTTCTCGAAGCAGAGTTCCAGACGACGCTCGTTGCGGATGAGTTCACGCATCTTGTCCTGACTCTGAGCGCACTCCTCGAGATAGGGATCATTATCCCCACCCACACCAGCACGCTGGCGGATGGCCTTGATGACATCGTAGGCAGAGTAGTTGGCACCGCCGACATTGGCCTTCGGGCCCTGAGCCTCGTTGGCTGCCTCGGCATAGTCGAGGAATATCTCAGTGTAGCGGATGCGGGCACCGAAGTGGCGCTTCTCTGCCTTCGGGTTCAGGTTCACGTCGCTACGGAGCAACTTGCGCAGGTAGTAGCCGGTCTTGGTCGACTTACCGTTCTCACGGTTCAGACCGTCGAGGGTCTCCGTATTGTCGGCAGCCGTATTGATTACGACCGACTTGGCACCCTGTGTCTCGCCGTTGACGAGGATATAGGTCTTCAGGCGGGGGTCGCGGTTGGCATAGGGATTAGCCGCATCGTAGCCAGAGGCACCATTGGAAATGGGATAGCCGTTGGCCATGGGGAAGGCATCCACCAAATTCTGTGTGGGATTAACGCGGCCATTGCCATAGAGTGAGGGAGGATAGTTGTTCTCCTCAAAGGAGGTGCTGTTGCCCACATTACCGCGCCAGCAGATCTCTGCGGGATCAGGATCGGTAAACTTATAGTTCTCAATGTAACTCGTATTAGCGTACCAGTGCCAGCCATCGGGATCCATGCCAGCCACACCACCTATATTTGCCAGACTGGCAGCCGCATACTGAGCGGCACGCTCATAGGTCATGGCTCCGGCAGAGGCATAAGCAGGCGAGGCAGCAAAGAGAGCCACCTGAGCCTTGAAGGCAGCAATCATGCGACCGTCAATCTTACCACGCTGGAGGTCGCCGAAGGCACGATTATACTCATCGTCGGTACCGCCAATCGAGGTATACTTGGCAGGAACACCGCTAAGGCTGACGTCGCCATATTCAGCGGGCACATACTTCAGGGCCTCGTCAAAGTCGGCCAGAATCTGGTCAATACATTCCTTGAAGGTGTTGCGCGGCTGATTAAAGTCGGAAGAGCCTTCCTCTGAAGCAAGATGGATGGGCAGACCCATCATCTCACCGTTCACCTTACCACAATGGGCACGGAGCAGATAGAAGAAATGGAGTCCGCGAAGGGCCAGTGCCTGACCTTTATAGAGATCCTTGTGCATTTGATTCAGGGACTCTGAAGAGTAGTCCCACTGGACGTCGTCGCAACGCTCCAAAAAGAGGTTGCAATACTGGATGGCATGATAGCGCGTTTCCCACTGGTTCATCGGATTGTTTTGAGAAGTCCAGGAGCCGGTGGCCATCTTCTTGTAGTTATTATCATTGTCGTTGGAAACAGCGTCGTCGGTAGCGACATCGGTTGTGGGACTCTCATCGTAGGGCAGCACCAGGAAGGCGTTGTCGATGATACCACGGGCAAACTCTGGGAGATTATACATCTCTGAGATGTCCTGGTTGTTCTCCAGTGCCGGCTCGAAGAGGTCTTCGCAGGAAGAGAGGGTTGCTGTGGCACAGCAGCATACGAGGCCAACGGTGAGGAATTTATTGATATTCTTAGTAATCATAACTCTTAATTCTTAACTCTTAATTAAAATGTTACTGTCGCACCGATGTTATAGAAGCGGGCCTGCGGGGCAGAGCCGACATTCATCTCCATCAGTTCACGCTCCTTGGCCAGTGTCAGCAGACTGTTTCCACTGACATAGACAGAGGCACCCTTGATGATGCCGTGGCCGATGATAGTCTTCGGGAAGTCATAGGTCAACTGCACCTTGGCCAGGTCGAAGCGAGAAGTAGAATACATCCAGAAGTCAGAGTTGGTGTTGTTGTTGGCACCGCTCTGAGTGGTCAGACGTGGATAGGTGGCTGTGGCTGCGGTCTCTGGCGTCCAACGGTCGCGAACGGCTACAGAATACTTGCCTTCACCAGAGATCCACCAGTAACTGTTGCTCTTGATGGCATGACCGCCGAAACCACCGACACCAAGCATAAAGAGCGTGAAGTTCTTATATTTGAAAGTGAAGTTGACACCGAGCGTCGTAGGCGCACCATACCAACCACCCTTGCCCAGGTCTATTTGATCCTTGGAGTCAATGATGCCGTCGCCGTTCTGATCCTTGTATTTCAGGTCACCGGGTTTCACGGTACCACCGAGCGACTGCTGTGGAGAGTTGGCCACGTCGGCCTCATCTTTAAAGAAACCGATGCATTCATAGCCCCAGATAGCATCAAGAGCCTTACCCTCACGATACTGGTACTCGTCAGCGAAGTTGGTGTCGTCGCGCTTGGCAGCATTCGTCGTGTAGTAAGTCAGGTTGGCACCAGCCTCGAAGCCGAAGTCACCGAAGTCCTTACGATATTTCACAGCCAGATCAAAGCCTGTACGGTTGTCCTTATTATAGTTCAAGTAGGGGAGGAACGAGGATTCGGGATAATATACCTTGAAGTAACTCGGCATCTGGTTGGAAGCCGTGATGATACCACCGTCCATCTGGCTGGCAAACACAGAAGCATCGATAGCCAGACTGCGCTTCATGAGTTCAGCGTGGATGCTGGCGGAAATCTCTTTGCGCTGGATATAGGTAAAGTCCTCATTACCTCCTCGCTTCGACTGGATGTCAGAGTGACCGGTCTCACCGTTCCAGTCCCACCAGCCACCGCTCTGATAAGTTCCGAGGTACATGTAGTAGTCCTCGATATCCAGGTCGGTTTTCAGGTTACTGGCACTGGCACTGATGGTCAGGGCGTCGAAGATACTACCTTCCATGAAACGTTCCTTGGCCACGTTCCAGCCTAAAGTGAGTGAGGGCGAGAAGCCTGCACGATGCCCTTCTGGCAGACGGGCTGACCAGGATGCGGCAAGGGCAAACTCTGCGTAGTACTTTTTGGCATAGTTGTAGGACAGGTCGAGCCCGAGGTTGGCATTGCTGATCTTATGGTACTGTCCACTGCGAGTCTGCTGGAAACCGTTGGCCAGCAGCATGGCGCTCACGTTGTGAACATCAGCAAACGTGCGATTGTAGTCGAAATGGGCATTAAAAGTAATCATCTGGTGGTTGGTCGAACCGCCCATGTTCTGCACGCCCGACTTCTTGTCCACCTTCTCGTGGTTGTCGAGCGAGAGGATGAGGTCTGGACCGTTGTAGTTGCTCCATGCCGGCTCGAAGGTAGCATACTCATTATTATAGGAGGTAGAGTAACTGGTCTGGTAGTCGACGCCTATCAAGGCATGGAAACTTAGGCCCTTGAGCAGGGAACTGAGTTCGGCGTTCACACCGGCATCGAACTGGAACTGACGGCTAGTCCACGTGCTCTTACCTGCTGCATAGTAGTCGGCAAAAATGTTGGTCATGTCAGTCTGGGTGCCAGCAAGGAAGTACTTGCCGTCGATAATGTTACTCGAAGATGACAGAGCCTGCTGCGGCTGCACGGCATTGGGATCCAGATAGGAAATGGGAATCAGCGGAGCCACACGATTCGGACGCCAGGTGGCTGCCGTTGCCCAGTAGTCACCGCTCTGCGTGGAAACAGCAGACCTGGCATTGTAGTAGGTGGCGTTGGCATTTACAAAGGCTGAGATATACTGGTTGATACGGACATCCACGTTACCACGCACATTGAAGCGGTCGGTGTAGTTGTTCTTAGCCTCACCGAAGTTCAGGTAGTCACCAAAACGATAGTAACTCACATTCGAATAGAATTTGGCGCGGTCGTTACCCCCCTCGATCTCCACGGTGGCATCCGTACGATTGTAGGCCTTCTTGATATAGTCGGATGAATAGAAGTCTACATCGGGATAGCGATAGAGATTCTCGCGACTAGCGAAGTTATAGATCTGATCTTCGGTATAAAGCGGCGACAGACCATCGTTAGCACGAGCCTCATTGTAGAGCGTCATGTATTCAGCCGAACTGAGGTACTCGGGATAGGCCTTAGCCACATTCCAGCCCGTGTTGGCACGGACGTTAATAGTCAAGCCGTCGTTGACATGTCCACGCTTGGTGGTAATCAAGACGGCACCCTTGGCGGCACGGCTGCCATAAAGCACTACAGCCTGTGCGCCCTTCAGGAAGGTAACTTCCTCTATCTCCGACGGCAATACGTTATTGCCCTCACGGGGTACACCGTCGATCAGAACCAACTGGTCCGTGAAGCCCCACATACCTGCACCGTTGAAACCGGCTACATAGCCTTGCATGTTGTCAAGGCTGTAGGTATTGTAGTTCTTGTCCGTCAGATCTCTATAGTTCAGACTGGAGACACCGCCCATGATGTCTTCCTTGGCCACCTTGCGGAATGCCACGTTGACCAGGGCAGAGTCTGCTGCGTCAATCTGCGCTGATGCCGACAGTGAGACGGTCAGACAGAGAACTGTTGCGACTATTTTAATTTCCTTGGTAATCATAATTACTAATTTCTAATTACTAATTTTTAATTGTAGTTTTACCATCCCGGGTTTTGTGGATACTCTGCATAGAGATATACCTCACTCTCCTTCAACGGCAGCAGGTAATGCTTCGTGCCATACTTGCGCTCCACGATGGTGGTCTCGCTCCAACCCGTCACCTCGGCATCGCGAGGATCGTTTTTAGAGAAGTCGTAGTCGCCAACACGCTTAAACTCCTGACGTGTCTTAATGTTATAGGGGTACTCGGTGAGCAGCAGCCAGCGCTGCAGATCCTGCCAGCGGAAGCCCTCGAAGGCCAACTCACAGGCACGCTCACGGCGAACCTCATCCATGAACTTGTTCTTGTCGGAAAGAAGTTTGATAGCCACATGACCAGCACCGACACGGTCACGGAGCACATTAATGGCATCCTCTGCCGTACGCTGACAGCCAGCCCTGAAGCCAGCACCGCCAGCAGCAGTTGCAGCCTCGGCATAGAGCAGATAGATGTCGGCCACACGCATGTAGGGCAAATAGGTCTGCAGGGCACCACCCCAGTTGTACATACCGTCGTACTTATTGCACTGGTGAGGTACGAGTTTCTGACAGAAATAGCCTGTACGACTGCCGTCGGCGCTGCGCACAGGGTTACCCGTAGGCACCATGTTACCGCCCGTGAACATTTCCAGATACTGGAATGGCTTATCCTCGGCAGCAGGTGTGGTGTTCAGGAACTTGAATCCGTCGAACATGATGTCATGATAGAAGCGCGGGTCGCGGTCCTTGAACGGATGCTTGGGATCAAAGCCAGACTCAGGATCATCAAGGGGCAGGCCATTTGCCATACCATAGGCATAGTTGATATAGTTGGCTGTTGGCATGTGGATGATGGCGTCATGCTCCACGAGGTTGTTCACTTTCGGGCCCCACAGTTTTGCGAAGTTCCAGTTTGAACCATTGACATCAGGCATCGGACCACGCATGATAGCCTCTACGCTACCCGGCATCTTCCAACTCTGTCCCGTGGTACGGAAGATATCTGAGAAGTTGTTCTTCGAGCCCTTGGCTGCCACATGGTTGTAAATGTCCTCGTAGTTGTATTCAGCCAGCGCATAAGGACTGGCACCGCTCTCGATGTTAGCGATAGCCTCACCCAGAGCCTCAGCAGCCTGACGGGCAAGAGTCTCGTCGTACTTATAGGTATCGCCATTCTTGGAGGCCCCCAACTCTGCGCCTACTACATTCAGCGGAGAGGCTGCCCAGAGCAGCACCTTGCCTAAATAACCCAGGGCACATGCCTTTGTTATGCGAAGGTCGTTCTTTCCGAGCGTTTTCTTACCAATGGTAGAATTGTCCCAGTTGTCGGGCAGCAGGTTTGCGGCCTCACGATAGTCGGCAGCACATTTCTCCGCACACTCACGGAACGAAAGACGAGGCAGATTGAACTCCTCATCGGCAGCCAGCACACGGTCAATATAGGGGATACCTCCCCACCACTCCATCTGCTGGTGGTGCCACCAGGCACGGAAGAAGAGCAACTGACCTTTGATGAAGTTCTTCTCTTCCTTCGTGGCATCAGTCATCTTGTCCAGATTCTCCAGACCAAGGTTGGCTTTACGGACGCAATACCAGGCATGACCATTCAATGAATGAGCAAACTTATCTGTAGAAGTGGGGTTCGAACCAGGACGATTCAGCCAACTCTGCTGTCCACCCTTGTCCCCCTCGTCGTACCAGTGGCGGTAGTCACCCAGGTCAAAGTGAGCGGTCACGTGCGTGTCACCCAAACCAGAGTTCATAATCTCATCCTCACCCCAGTTGAAAGTCGTACACCAGTAGCAAGACTCTTTGTTAGGGATGCAGTTGTAAATCTCCTCCACGAATCCCTGGAAATTAGTGAAGTTCTGGAAAGCTACCTCGGGATTCACGTCGGAGTCGGGTGCCTTGTCAAGATAGTCTGAGCAGGATGTCATTCCCATCGAGAACGACAAGGCAGCCACACCTATAATATATTTATTGATTAACTTTTTCATTGTCTTCTCCATTTAAAGGTTGAACTTGATACCGAGATTAATACGCTTCATCGTCGGGTATGCGCCATTACCGGCATTACCATTGGCGGCAAAGTTCGACTCGCGGTCATCCGGCATACGAGTCCACAGCCACAGGTTATTACCGCTGACGTAGACCTTCAAGTTCTTCACGCCCATCTTCTGCACCCAAGGCTGGGTGAAGGTATAGGCCAACTCAACGTTCTTCAGACGGATGTAGGAGCCGTCGCAGAGATACTGCGTACCATAATAAAGTTGATCGTTACCGATCTTACTATTGAAACGCGGGGTAATGATATCAGCATGCTCACGATCCGTGCTCCACCAGGTACCCTGATCATAGACGTTGGCCAGCATCACGTCGGAGAAACTGATCAT
>JAFUAK010000168.1 GCA_017460765.1 Prevotella sp.
CCTACAAGGAGATGCAGGGCCGCTTCAACATGGTGGCCGTGATGTCGCCCTCGGAGGAGAGCGGCACGAGTTGGCCCGCCAAGGGCATCTGTAAGAACACGGTATTAGGCTCGCATTTCGACACCTTCTACAGCGATCGCTACCTAACGACGCTCCATCTGAAGAAACTCCACGACGTGCTGGCAGGCACGCCCTACGAGCATATCATCATCCTCGTGAATACGGATCACTACGGCGGCGGGGGCATCTATAATTCCTATAACCTCACGTATGCGCACGGCAGTCAGTTCCGCCCTGTGGTGGTGCATGAGTTCGGCCATTCGTTCGGTGGCCTGGGCGACGAGTATCCCTACGGCAACGACGATCCGATGTACTTCCCTGATACGGAGCCCTGGGAGCCGAACCTGACTACCAAGTGCAACTTCAGCAGCAAGTGGGAGCCGCTTGTGAAAGAGGGCAAGGCAGGACTGGTAGAAGGAGGCGGCTATCTCTCCACAGGTGTCTGGCGCGGTTTTGAGAATTGTCGCATGCGCACCAACGAGGAGCCGGAGTTCTGCCTGGTGTGCAAGGAGGCGCTCATCAAGTTAATCGATTTCTATACGAAGTAATCAGAGGTCGTACTTATTCTTACGCTTGTCAGCCTTGCGAGGCTGGGAAGGGTGGAAACCCATGTGGGGCGACTTGACGCCCTGGTAACTGGCGTGACGCTCTCGGATCTTCTGAACATAATCGACGGTCTCGGAGCCTCGCATATAGCCGTGCTTCACGAGTGGATCGTTATAATACTGTGGTGTGGCGAGTTTCAGCACATACGGCGCCACCTCGCCCCAGCGGTGGGGATTGTGCCCGTCGCGCTTGGCCAGCGCCATCGCGTCGCGGATGTGGAAGGAGCCGCCGTTATAACTGGCCAGCACGAAGTTGGTACGCTCATAGTTGTCGCGGATATCCGAGAAAGCCGTGGTAAGTTCAGCGATCAGTTTGGCAGCAGCGGCGATGTTCGTCTCAGGCTCGTAGAGTCGGCTGCGAGGCACACCCAGATGGTCTGCCGTTCCTGGCATGATCTGCATAAGTCCCTTGGCGCCTGCAAACGATACGGCCTTGGGGTCGAAGGTGGATTCCTGATAACACTGGGCAGCCATCAGGCGCCAGTCCCAGCGGATATCGCGACTGTAGGTCATGAAGAGTTGGTCGTACTGCGAGATGATGCCCTTGTTCCTGTCGAGCATGGGTGAGAAGATACGACGGCGCACCTTCTTCGTAGTGAGCAGTGCCGTCTCCTCCTTCTTCACCTCGTTGATGAGCGACGGGCGGTACCAGCCTTTCAGTTCCTCTGCCAGTTCGGGCTTCTCCTCGCCCACCTCGATTTGTCCTGGTGTCTGCCACGCCAGCATGTCGACCTCACCCTCCTTGAGTTTGCGCACCATCTCGGCACTGTCACGACACACGTCGACACGGAGCCTGACGCCCAGCGAGTCGGCAAAGCGCTGACAGAGCAGATACTGCGTGCCGAGTTGACGTCCATGATAGTCGTAATAGGTCTCCGGACCGCTGAAGGTGGCGATGATCAGTTCGCCGTTGGTCTGGATCTCCGCCAGGTCGATTTCATCATCTACGGCTACGGAGTCGAGCACGGATCCGTAGGGCGTAACCACCCGTTCCTGTTTGTGGGAACAGGAGGCGAGCAGCGAAACTGCCAGTAAAACCGTAAATTTATACAAAATCCGTTGCACTATGTCAAGAATCCGTCGAAAAACGCTGCAAAGTTACTAATTTTTAGGTACGGATAGCACGGATTCCGCGGATTTTTTGTAATTTTGCAGCCGATTTATAGACTTTAACGATATGTTACGTATTGCAGTACAATCCAAAGGACGTCTGTTTGATGACACGATGAACCTGCTGGCAGAGGCCGACATCAAGGTGAGCGCTACGAAACGCACCCTGCTGGTGCAGTCGTCCAACTTCCCCCTGGAGGTGCTTTACCTCCGCGATGATGACATTCCCCAGAGCGTCGCCAGTGGCGTGGCCGACATCGGCGTGGTGGGCGAGAACGAGTTTGTAGAGCGCGGCGAGGATGCCAACGTCATCTCCCGCCTCGGCTTCTCGAAGTGCCGCCTGTCGCTGGCCATCCCCAAAGAGATAGATTATAAAGGTGTGGAGTGGTTCAACGGCAAGAAGATTGCCACGAGTTATCCCGCCATCCTGAAGCAGTTCCTCGACAAGAACGGCATCCAGGCCGAGATCCACGTGATCACGGGCAGCGTCGAGATCAGTCCGGGCATCGGTCTGGCTGATGGCATCTTCGACATCGTCTCATCCGGATCGACCCTCGTGAGCAACAACCTGCGCGAGGTGGAGGTCGTGATGTGGAGCGAGGCCCTGCTCATCGGCAACAAGCACCTCTCCGAGGAGAAGCGCCTGATCCTTGAGGAGATGCTCTTCCGCTTCAAGGCCGTGAAGAATGCCGAAGATAAGAAATATGTGCGCATGAATGCGCCGAAGGCCCGTCTGAAGGAGATTATCAGCGTGCTGCCGGGTCTGAAGAGTCCCACCATCATCCCCCTCGCCGACGAGGAGTGGTGCTCCGTACACACCGTGCTCGACCAGAAGCAGTTCTGGGAGATTATCGGCAAACTGAAGGACATGGGTGCCCAGGGCATCCTCGTAACCCCCATTGAGAAAATGATCCTTTAGGAAGTGAAAAGTGAAAAGTGAAGAGTGAAAAGTAGAGGATGAATATAATAAGAAATCCAAAGAGAGAAGACTGGGCAAAGATCGTGGAGCGACCCCATCTCGACGTGTCGCAACTGAACGAGACGGTGGCCGCCGTGCTGGCCGATATCCGCAAGCGCGGCGACGATGCCGTGAAGGGTTACGAACTGAAGTTCGACCACGTGGACCTGCCCTCGCTTGCCGTCACTGACGAGGAGATGGAGGAGGCAGAGCGACTGGTGAGCGCCGAACTGAAGGCTGCCATCCAGTTGGCCCACTACAATATCCAGGCCTTCCACGAGTCGCAGCAGTTCAAGGGCAAGAAGGTGGAGACACAGCCTGGCGTGGTGTGCTGGCAGAAGAGCGTCGCCATCGAGAAGGTGGGCCTCTATATCCCTGGTGGCACTGCCCCACTCTTCTCTACCGTGCTGATGCTCGCCACCCCTGCCAAGATCGCAGGC
>JAFUAK010000169.1 GCA_017460765.1 Prevotella sp.
ATAGGCTATTTACTTTTTTTACCTTTTTACTTTTTCACCTTTTCACCTTTTCACCTTTTCACCTTTTCACCTTTTCACCTTTTCACCTTTTCACCTTTTCACCTTTTCACCTTTTCACCTTTACCTAGGGTCAGGGGGACAGTAATAATACAGGAATCTTCATGCGTACCGCAGGTTATTATTTAATAACGCGCATATATACGCGCGGTACGCAGGAGGAATCCTTAGGATATGGTGACCCCGCCGCCCCCCTCGCTCTCCAGTCGGGCATCGTCGGCAAGCACCCGGCGGTTGGACTCGATCTCACTGCCGCTGTAGGCCACGACACGGTAGCCGCGCCGGCCATGGGAGCGGTACGGCGGGTAGCCCAGCGCCTGCATGGCAGCACCGATCTTCTCAGGTGTCAGGCTGAGCGCCGGTTGGTAGCCGATGTGCGTCAGGATGTCGGTCGACGTGTAGAATTCCCCGCGCTCACTCCCGTAGGGTGAGCGGAAATGCTTCTCGATGATCTCCTGCGCCGACTGCGGCACCTCAAACGTCTTGTTGTGCTGCTTGAGCACCTCCTCCTCGGCATCCGAGAAGTAGTGCCTGAAGCCCTGCCGGTAGAGGGCGTAGGCTTCGGCATAGATGTTCTCGTAGTCGAAGGGATGGTCGCGCGGGTTCTCGATGCGCTCCACGAGGAAGGGCAGCCACCGGCGGTTGCCGCTGGAGTCGGTGAGGAACTGCATGTTGTTGCCCGTGCCGCAGAAGGATGCCACGTGGGGCATGTGCTCCGGGTAGCGACCATAGGGCTTGCGCTCGTCGATGGCGGGGGCGGTGACCATCGACTTCATCGTCTCCACCTGCATGGGTTTCATCGGGGCGAGTTCCTCCAGGCACACCAGGCCGAACTGCGACAATGCGATGAAGTCGTCGGCCTTAAGGCTGCCGGCGTTGACCTTGATGCGGAAGTAGTGGCGCAGTTCCGGCGGCAACAGGTTTGCGAACCATGTCGTCTTGTAACTGCCCTGCTCGCCGATGAGCACGAGCACGGTCTGGTTGATCTCATCCTCGTCGACCCAACTGGCCACCATCGCCACGAGCCACTTGCGCAGGTACTCGTAGAAGCGCATCTGCATGTCGGTGCCGCCGCGCACCGTGACCGTGGCCGAGAGGGCGAGGATATGGCTCAGGCCGTCCCACGGGGGCAGGCGATCCAGGTAGAACCGGAAGGGGTGGTAACTGGGTACGAAGCCCGACTCCAGCACCTCCTGGAAGTCAGTCCTGCGCGTCTCCTTGACGGCATCGAGGGCGTTCTTCAGCGAGTTCTTGAGCCGGTCGTTCACCGGCTGCCAGTCGGGGTGGACGAACTGCGCCAGTTCACTGTTCGTGACGAAGGGGTCACAGGCTGGCAGGCGGTATTCCTCGCGGTGCTTCACCGTGTTGTAGCGCAGGTAGACGTGGTCGGCCAGCATCTGCTTGATCTCCGCCTTCGTGGCATAGGTCTCCCGCCAGTTCGGCTTGTGCTCCTTCGGCTGCCCGTCAGCATCTTTCGTTTTTTTCATTCTATCATTCATCCACGAATTCCCTGTATCCCAAGTGGTCTTCAGTCCTGTCGGCCATTCTGTCGGCCACGTCCTTGCGGAAACACTCGATGAACGTCTCGTAGACCCAGTCGGGGTGCTCGGCCCTTACGATGGCCAAGGCCGCACCCAGATAGAGCATGTAGCGGCGGTAGTCGAAATTGCCGAAGCGCAGCAGGTTGTTCAGTTCCGTCTCGGCAAAGTTCACGCAGTCCTCGTATGACAGGAACTCCACGTAGTCGGCCTCCTCACCCTGCAGGTTTGCCAGCACGGGCGGACGGTTCTGCGAGTCATAGACCACGACATATTCATCCCCGGAAAGACACTCCAATAGGGCCTGGGCATCCTCTTGATACATATAGGGGTTGCGCAGCACGGCTGCGTCGATCAGCGGCGCCGACGTATGATCATACTTCACCAGAAAGCGGTTCATTATGATCTGTTTTGCCACCCGCCCTGCCATGTCCTCCGTGCGGGGAAACCAGGGCAGCGTCGGCAGCAGCCCCTCGGCAATCTCAAAGAAATCCACGGGCTTCAGGCCCTCTTCATTGTTTCTGTTCATTGTTGTGATTGTTTAAAAATTTTGACATAGTTCCATTATCTTCGCGATGACGGGACAAAGATATTAAAAAGATGCTTAGCCGCCAAGAGAAATGCCCTTGGGTAAAAGATTGGGTTAAGAATGTCATTCTGAGTAAAAGAATCGGTAAAAAATCTGCAAATTCTTTACCTATACGAAAAATAAAAGCCACCTCAAAGAGTGGCCTTTAAAACGGGGCAGGGTCGATACGGGCTTCTTTAGAGTCCATTTTCCTCCAAAATCTCAAGGAATCGTTGGGCCACGGCTACCATCCTGTCAAAGGGCTTACGGGTCTTTGAGGTCTCTTCATCGAACTTCCATTCACGAAACGGTCTGCAGAAATCCGTCTGGCTGATTTGCTTCACCGATGCTTTGGAATAAGGTTTGTTCACCTTGCCGGGCATTGATTTGCGGACGAGCACGTCAAAGCCGTCAAAGTCAGAATCCTCACAATATTCTTTGTCGGCCAGAACCCGATAAACGGCCTGCCAGTGACTCTGCTGATTGAACAACAGCTCAACTACCGTCCTGTTCCCAACCTGCTCAGTATACTTCTCTTGCATCAGCAGTTCAATACAGTCTCGGATACGTTCATATACGTTTTTCGATTTAGGCTCGGACTTCTGCCTATCTGAAGAAGAAAGGCCATGGTGCATTCCATCTTGTCCGCCTTGATAAATGATGGTCTGTGAATCGAGATGAGCGATGTTCTGAGCCCCAGGTGCCACGATGGTTATCACGATGCCGCCATTAGGGTGAAGGCGCTGTGCTTCCTCAAACAGTTCCTTCGTCAGTCTCTCAACCTCGGCGTATGACGGCTGCCCGCCGAGGTTGCCTGGATTGCCGAGCAGTTCTTGGTTATTACTATTCATATTCTTTATAGTTCAATTTATCGAAAAATGCTTTTGGTGAATTGGTATTTTAATAAGAAAGGGGGGCATAGTCAGTATTGACAAAACTTCCGGGCAACACCACTCGCCCAACTCCAAGCGTCTCTACCAAAAATGCCCACACCTGTTCTGGTGTGAGCTGGCAGACAATCCTTCTTGGAGCAAACCTTACCGTGGTGTTTTCGGAAGTTTACAAGAAAGCTGTCATAGCTCCCATATTATAATATCTAGACTGCAAAGGTAAACAAAACCTTCGATATTTCCAAACATTCTGTTAGATTTCTTACGGACTCATCAGTTTTTATCTAAATAGACGGCATGAGAAACATAAGTCGTGCCGTCTCACTAACTAACAATTAAACTAACCTAAAATAAAGTATTGGGATATACTCCCTCGTCAACTAATCTTTTAATGCGGGCGACCGTTGCCTCACGATCGGCAGCGTATGTCACGCCAAACCACTTACTTGTGGTATCAAGCACTTCTACGGTGGCAGTGCCCTCGTTGATAAGTTTGTTGACCATCAGGGGAATAAAGAACTCTGCCTTCAGGTTTTCAATGTTCTTCGGATTGCTGAGAAACTCTTTGAAGTAAGTTTCAGAGTGCTCGAAATAGTCGGGAGTGAATCCCCACATATTCATCGACACGGGCACATTCTCTTCCAACGGTTGCCATTCGCCATTCTCATCCTTGTAACTAATAGTACCATCGACGCGCATAATCTCCGTACGCTCTACGACATCTGTCAGGTGGCGCTTTTCATCATAGGCGCAGACACCACGGGCCACACTGCCGTTCTCGCTAAGCGTGTTGCAGCAACGGAAGCCTACCATCGCGTATTCGTTCTTGCTCCCCTCTGGCAGATTGCTCAGAAATTTGCCTATCTGCATGAAAGCATCGCGACCATAGAAGTCATCGCAGTTGATGACACAAAACGGCTCCTTGATAACATCCTTACCCATCAATACGGCATGGTTGGTACCCCAAGGTTTCTGACGACCTTCGGGAACGCTATAACCCTCGGGTAGTGCATCGAGTGACTGGAAGCAGAGTTCACACTTCACCTTTCCTTCATATTTAGAAAGAATCTGAGTGCGGAACTGCTCTTCAAAATCCCTGCGGATGACCCATACGATCTTGCCGAAGCCTGCCTGAATGGCATCGTAGATGCTGTAATCCATGATAGTTTCACCATTGGGTCCAAGTCCATCGAGTTGTTTCAGACCGCCATAACGGCTACCCATACCTGCTGCTAAAAGAAATAATGTTGGCTTCATAAATCAATCTTGCTTGAAAAAAGAGGATGCGACCGCAGCCTAAAGCCGAGGCCACATCCTCCGAAAAAATACTAACTACTAACTAACCTAACTAATACCTAAACGTATGATTAATAACCTGGATTCTGAGTAATCTGCGGATTTACATCGATGACGGTCTGAGGAACAGGCAGCAACTCGTTCTTGCCCTTGGTGAAGTGGCGTACCTCTTCAATATCATTGGTAAACGGTACGAGCTTCACATCGTAGTCGCCCTCTGCATTCTTGTTGTCAGTGATGGTACCGTTCATGTGGTAGATGGTCTCAGGCATCACATCGGCCATGATTCCCCAGCGCAACAGGTCGTAGCGACGCATGCCCTCGTAGGCAAACTCTACACGGCGCTCACGACGAATCAGTTCACGCAGCTTATCCTGACTGGCGTACTTCTGCTGATCCACATCGGGCATCTCAGCACGACGGCGTACCTGATTGATGGCTTCATAGACGGAGTTGTCGATCTGGCCAAGTTCCATCTTTGCTTCAGCATAGGAGAGGAGCACTTCTGCATAACGCAGAATAGGGAAATTGCGGTCACAACTCCAGATGTCGCCAAACTCTGACGGGTCGCTGTAGAACTTCTTGAAGTTCATACCCGTATGCGTGGCATTGTCGGCATCGCTCCAGTAGTCGCCACTGCCCTTCTCGATAGAGGGATAGCCGTGAGGATACTGCCTGGCATCGGCAAACTTATCCCATGTCTGACCAGGATAGAGAATCGTGGCACGCAGACGCGGATCGCGATTCACAAAGGGATTCTCCTTGTCGTAAGTAGGATCCTCGTCGATAGTCAGGCCGTTCTTGGTCTCATAGGTATTGAGTATGCTCAAGGTAGGCACGATCGATGACCAACCGCCATAACTATTGGGGAAGAACTCTGATACCCACATACCAAATCCGCCAGCCTTGTCGTGCTCGAAAGAAAGGATGATCTCAGAGTTATACTGATTGGCCTTCAGGAACGACTGCTCATAGTTGAGTTGAGGCATGGAATAGTTGCCCGTCTCCATGATTTGCTGAGCCACTTGTACGGCTTCAGCATAATTGTTCATAAACATATCGACACGCACGAGGAACGCTTGGGCTGCTCCACTGGTAATGCGGCCTGCCTCTGCTGTTTCTGGCAGGTATTTGATAACGTCCTGCATCTCTGTATGGATAAACTCCAGCAGTTTGTTCTTGTCTACTCTTGGTACCATAGCCTCTTCGATGGTTTCATAGACGTCCTCAGAGAAAGGGAAGTCGCCATAGGTCTGAACGCGGAAGAAGAGCGACATGGCACGGATCATTCTGACCTCAGCACGATACTGGTTGCGCTGAGCCTCGGTTCTGAACGTAATAGTGTTCTCACGCTTCAGATACTCGTTGCAGGCTCGAATCTGGGTGTAGGTGAAATAATTATGTACACTGACACCTGAGGGTGCCATAGTACCGTTACCAATGGCACGATAATCTTTGTTGTTGTGATAACAGAAGGCGTTGTCGCTGGCAGTATCCCAGAACCACATTTCCTCAGGACGGTAGGGACTGTAAAGTTGGCGATAGCAACCTGTCAAGGCGAGGTTGGCATCTTTTTCCGTCTTCCAGAAAATGTTTGACGAGACAGCATCTGTGGGCTCTCGATCCAGGAAGTCTTCAGAACACCCGCAAAGCAATAATGCGCTAAGTGCTATTGTGGCAAATATGTGATAAGTTTTCATTTTCTCTGTATTTTAATTGTTGATGAATGGGTTTAGAAAGTCACGTTAAGACCAAATGAGTGGGTTTTGATCTGGGGATAGTAATTTCCCTTCATGTTGTCGTTGGTGATTGGTGCCTCGGGATCGTAGCCATCCATAAAGCCCGTAAACGTCAATAGATTCTCGCCAGTATAGAAGAGTCTGACATTGGTAATACCTATTTTATTAAGCCACGCTTTTGGGAACGTGTAGCCAATCTGCAAAGTCTTCATACGCACGTAGCTGGCATTCTGTACCCAGAAGTCGCTGGTAGTAGTAGGCATGCTCCATCCCTCCATACCCTGAATCAGTCTTGGGGTTGTGGCATTGGGGTTCTGAGGTGTCCAGTGGTCGAGCCAGAGGGTAGAAGGTTTCGAGGCATCGCCATTGACGTAGCCCACACCTTCACGAGTGATGTAACCTTTGACACCAGCTGCACCTTGGAAGGCTGCTGTAAAGTCGAATCCATTCCAATCGGCACCCAAATTGAAGCCGAAAGTGATACTTGGACTCCATGATCCCAAAGTCGTACGATCATTAGCATCCAACTTGCCATCGCCATTGATGTCTACGTATTTGATATCGCCAGGCTGTGGATCGCGTCCACCAAACTGTGTCCAACCGTTAGGATAAGCCTGCTTGATCTCTGCTTCGCTCTGGAAGAAACCATCCGACTTGTAGCCATAGAAACTGTTCATGGCCTCGCCCTTACGCATGATGGCATAGACGGCACCATTGGTGTCCTGAATCAACTGGTCGCCACCTTCACCCATGTCCAGAATCTCGTTCTTGTTGTACGAAAAGTTACCGCCTACGTTGTAGTTCACCTTGCCTATACGTCCGTGATAGATGAGCGAAAGCTCGAATCCGCTGTTTCTTACCTTGCCTACATTGTCATAGTAGTCTGAGAGGGCATAGGTCACAGGCGTGTTCACTGGCATCAGAATGCCGTCAGTGGTCTTATTGTAATAATCGAGAATCACATTCAGACTATTGAAGAAAGTCAGATCAAGACCAATACCCCATGTCGTGGTCGATTCCCACTTCAATTTTGGGTTTACGGCAAGGGTTGTTACAGCACCAGAATGGATGGCACCCCCGAAGGCATAGTTCTGTCCAAGTGTCAGTGTGGAGACGGTGGGATAATAACCTGCGATATCCTGGTTGCCCAACTGTCCCCAAGAGGCACGGAGCTTGGCATTGTCGATGACATTCACGAGGGACTCCCAGAACTTCTCGTCAGAGAAGCGCCAGCCTGCTGATACTGATGGGAAGGCACCCCAACGGTTGCCACGGGCAAAACGCGATGTACCATCGTAGCGAAGGTTGGCCTCGAAGAGGTAACGGCCCAGATAGTCGTAATTTACACGGCCGAAGAATGAGGTCATAGCCAGTTCATGACGCCCACCAGCAGAGGTCTGGTTCTTGGTACCTGCTGCATTCAGTTCATAGAGTTCGCTGTTGGCCAGATCTTCACGATAAGCATCGATAAAGTGGTCGCGGAAATACTCTGTATGATAACCTGCCAGTGCATGCAGATGATGTGCCTCGTTGAGTGTCTTGGTGAACTCCAGCAGGAAGTCGTTGCTGATGCGGAAGTCTGAATAGAGGCCCTCTGTCAGCTTGTCAACACTACCATGTGTGTAGTTAACATTGTATCTGACTGCCTTGTGCATTTCGTGAGTCTCACCAGAATAGGCTTTATAGGAGGTCATCACTTTGAAACTAAGTTCGGGCAGGATACTGTATTTCAGCGAGCCCACGAGTTGGAGATTATTACGGATTTGATCTGCTGTAGAATTGCCATTCAGCCATGCGATGGGGTTACCATCGCCAATATAGCCGTAGTCACCGTTCTCCAGATAGCATGGTACCATAGGTGAGAGTTTGGTAAGCAGATAGAAGAAGTAGTCGAAATTCTTATCGTCAGGACCTGTGGGCTTTACCACATCCTCACGAGTATAGGCCATACTGAACGATGCTTCAAGTCGCTTGGTGATACTCGCATCAAGATTCAAGCGGATATTGTACTTGTCATTGCCGAAGTTCTTGATGATACCATTCTGGTCAGTGTAGCCAACAGATGCCATATAACGTACGTCATCACTACCTCCTGACAGATTTAGGTTGTGGGTCATCTGGAAACCGCTGCCTTGATACATCAGGTCATACCAATCGGTATTTGGATGTCCGTAAGGATCAGCACCATTACCGAACAATTCGATATCTTGTTGAGTGTACAATGGATCATAGCCTTCGTTGGTTCGTGCCTCGTTGGTCAGTTTGGCATATTCGGCAGAGTTGACATACTTGGCCAGACGTGTAGGTTTTGACCATCCGAAAGTTGCTGCGTAGTTTACTACGGCCTTACCAGCCTTACCACGTTTCGTGGTGACCACAATCACACCGTTGGCTGCTTTCGATCCGTAGATAGAGGCCGAGGCAGCATCTTTCAGTACAGAGATTGACTCAATATCGTTGGGGTCGAGATTGTACATCGTGCTCTCCATGCCATCGACAATAATCATTGGGGCAGCATTGTTGAAGGTACCAGTACCACGGATACGAATGGCATTGTCACTATCGTCTACACCAGGACGGCCCGTGTTGTTCTTGATCTGTACACCAGCCATCTTTCCCTCCAGTCCCATGGCGACTGATGTGATGGCACGATTGCCGAGGTCCTTGGAATCGACTGAAGATACCGAGCCTGTCAGATTGGCTTTCTTCTGAGTGCCATAACCCACAACAACCACTTCGTCGATCAGTGCATTGTCCTCTTGTAAGGTGATCATGATGGGGGCACTGCCCTTTACCTTTGCAGTCTGAGTCACATAGCCAATGTAAGAGATCGTGAGTTCGTCGCCCTCATTTGCTTTCAACTCAAAGTTACCGTCGAAATCCGTTACAGTACCATTACTGGTTCCTGTAATCATCACACTGGCACCAATAATCGGTTCTCCAGTATTGTCTTTCACGTTGCCCGTGATAGACGTCTGCGCCATTACCTGACCATAGAGGCCGAAGAGCGCCATCAATAGAAATAGAATTCTTTGCTTCATAATAATTACTTGTTATATTGGTTAGTTATTCTTTTGTAATCTCAATCAGTCGGCTACTCATATCCTCGCCAGTTGTCAGCTTCAAGCCGATCTTCATCAGATAGTCACCACTGAACACTTTGCCATTGTAAGAAAGACGTGACTGCTGGCCTGGCATCAGGCAGATTTCCTTGACACGGTATTTGGCATCGGCATCGAGACCTCCTAAACGTGTTGGCAGAAGTTGCTCGTTAAAATCGGGATGGATATCATAGGCAGCCACTAAGGCATGGTTCTTATCGTCGCTGACACGCTCCAGAACACAATGTTTAGTTTTATAAGGAGACACTAAGCGATAGAGGTTTGGTGAATAGATGACAGGCTTCAGGCGGTTGTATTCTTTCACGGCCTCACGACAATACTGCAGGTCTTCTGGACGCATTTTCTTCAAGTCGATATCGAAGCCGAGTTTGCAGGTGAAGTCAACGTCTACACGGAACTTGATGCTGGCACGCTGGTTCCAGTTTGTGACATGTGAGCACATGGCCTTTGAAGGCATGAACTGCGAGAAACCCCACTGGATATACAGACGCTCTACGGGATCGGTATTGTCGGAGCACCAGAACTCGGTAAAGTATTTCAGTGCCTCGAAGTCGCAGCGACCGCCACCACCCGAGCAGAGCATCATCATCAGGTCGGGATACTTGGTGTGGATGCGGTCGAGCACCTTATAAAGACCACGTACATAGTCCACGTAGAGATTGCCCTGATTCTCGCCCTCCACTTTTGAATAGATGTTGGTGATTGGGGAGTTACAGTCCCACTTAAAGAATTTCAGGCGTGGGTTCTCTGTCATCAGGTTATCGACAACACCGAATACGAAGTCCTGCACCTTAGGGTTGGTCAGATCAAGCACTAACTGGTTGCGGAAGTAGTAGGTTTCGCGATTTGGAAGTTTCAGAATCCAGTCAGGATGCTGTTCCGCTAGTTCACTTTCAGGGTTTACCATCTCAGGCTCAATCCAAATACCGAACTCAACGCCTGCTTCATTGGCTTTCTTTACCAGATAGGGGACGCCGTTGGGCAATTTAGCCTTCATGGCTTGCCAGTCGCCCAGACCGGCATCATCGTTATTGCGAGGATACTTATTGCCAAACCACCCATCATCGAGCAGAAACATATCGACACCAAGATCCTTCGCCTCACCAAAGAGTCCGGTCAGTTTCTCTTCATCAAAGTCAAAGTAGGTATTTTCCCAGTTGTTGAGCAGGGTCATACGGTCTTCGTCGGCCTTAAACAACTGATGGTTCAGCGCCCAGCGTTGGAAGTTACGGCTACCCTCGCCTGATCCGTTTTGGCAAAGCGTGAAGATAAATTCTGGCGTACGGAACACCTCGCCTTTCTTCAGCAGATAGTTGGAAGCATCGGGGTTAATGCCGCTGATGATACGCAGTTCACCATTATTATCCACTTCAAAGGTAAAGCGGAAGTTTCCCGTCCAGGCAATCGTGCCCATCAGCACCTCTCCTGTGTTCTCCTGGATATTAGAATGAGTACTAACCTCAAAGAAAGGTTGCGCAAACATGGTGGCACGGGTGCCAAGACGGGAATCAATCACTTTCTTGCCAAACGTCAGTGGGGTCTCGCTCATGTGCATCTCCTTGGCCCAGTTGCCACTGAACTCTGTGAGATAGTATGCATCTGACTCCAGATAGAGCATCGACGAGGCATAACGACTCAGATAGACCTTGCCCTTCTCCTGATGCTGTATCTCGCTCCACTGCTTGATGATATTTTCTTTCTCGTATGCTATATAATATAAGGTGACATTGACGGGGTAGAGTTCATCCTTCAGTCGGATGACAGTTTGCACACCACCGTCCACGTTCTTCTGCTCATGTGAGACATACTTCAATACAGAAGTAGGATTGCCGTCAGCATGGCGGATCTCCATCGCAGGCTCAAAATAGTCTTCAGTACCCATCACAGGATAAACTTCGTTACCGATGGCAGAGGTGGATGAAGTTTCGCCGCGTGGCATTGTCAACTCATCCAGATTCACATTCGATGACAGACGTACACCTAAATATGTCTGGTACAGGCGCCCGTTATCCTTTACTTGCATCACCAACTGAGTCTTGTCAGTTGTGATGGAGATGTTGGTCTTGGCGAACCCGCAGGCCGCGACCAAACTCATTGCTGCTGTTAAGATTGCTTTGTTCATATTTGCTTGAATTAAGTTTTCGATTGCAAAATTAGAGGATTTTCTCATAGATTGTTCTCTTAAGTAGGGGAAAGGTAGATAGTAGGTAAAAATACCATTTTGGAAGTTACTCATATTCAGTTGTTTACATAGTGCCTTTAAAAAGTTGTAAGTAGATGCTGTTATTTGAAGATTATTTTGTATCTTTGCAGCCGAAGACCTAAAATAGACAAATTATGCGAGTAAGACTATTATTATTGGCCATTATCTCAACTGTTTCAGTTTATGCTGACAACAAATTGTTGCTTCGTCTTGACAGTGTCATAGCCGAACGCCCTAATATCTCTGCTGCGAAGGAGCAAAAGTTAGACAACATGCGGAAAGAGCTCGTCTTGGTATCGGCAGATGATTCAAAGCTCAGACTGTATGACCAGTTGTATGAAGAGTATCTGACCTACAGATACGACTCGGCAATGGTTTATGCCTTGAAAGGCTATGAACTGGCCAAACGTTTAGATAATAAACGCTACCTAAACAAATTCTTAATAAACACCACCCTACTCAATGCCAGAGGCGGTTTCTATAGCGAAGCTGAAGACATCATTAATAATGTAAAGCCCGAAGAACTGGACTCTGCATTGAAGTATGAATACCATATATCCAAGTTCTGGCTATACCTCTATATGCGAGAGTATACTGACGATCCAAGGGCCAAGGATGAGTATAAGCAAAGAATGGACAGCAATCTGATCAATGCCATCAGATATGAAAAAGAGAAAAGCGTGAACTGGTTCTATTTGATGGGCGAGAAAGTGAATTATGTGGATAATGACAAGAAACGATCCGCCACCTATTATCAGAAAGTAGTCGATACGGCTCCCGTCAATTCCAAACTATATGCTTCTGCGGCCTTCTCTTTGGCCCGTTGCTATATGGATGAAGGAAATCAGGAGATGTATGAATCGTGGTTGACAAAGTCTGCCATCTCTGATATGGTAACACCTTTGAAAGAGAATCTTTCTCTTCAGGAGTTGGCTATGCATCTGTTTGAAAACGACCCGAACCAAGTGGAACGGGCCACACGCTACATCTACTCATCGATGGAAGACGCTCAGTTCTTTAATAATAGGTTGCGTATTATTGATATCTCCCACAAATTCCCGACCATACTCAGTGCCTATACAAATCATATCACTGACCAGAAATCAAGAATTCTCTACGGACTAATAGCTCTCGGAGTGTTGACAATCCTTATCCTTGTCGCACTATTGTTTATCAAGAAGCAGAACACCCAACTGCATAAGCGCCGTGAGGAATTACAAGCCAAGAATCAGGAACTTCATCAACAACATGAAGAAGTCAGGGAGAAAAATGCCTTGCTTGAAGAGCAACAGCATCAACTTAGTCTTCTGAATGAGCAACTAATAGATACCAACTTCAAGCGCGAAGGGCTTGCAAAGATCTATATTGACCTGTGCGCCAAGTACATCGACAAGCTGAAGAAATACCAGACACTCGTCCAGCGAAAGATCAAGGCCAATCAAGTGAGCGAACTGCTTAGCACTATGTCTTCGTCCCGTATCTCTGAGGAAGATGCAGCCATCTTCCTTGGAAAGTTCGACAAGGCTTTTCTTAATCTCTACCCTACCTTTGTACAGGAATTAAATACCCTGTTAGCGCCTGATCAGCAAATCACCGTTAAAGAAGACACCCTCACGACAGAACTTCGCATCTATGCCCTCATCCGCTTAGGAGTCAAGGAGAGTGCTGAAATTGCAGACCTCCTTTTCTATTCTCCGCAAACCATCTACAACTACCGTTCTGCCGTCAAGAACCGTGCTATCAATAAGGACACCTTCGATGACGACATCCAGAAACTCTGCACCGTGATACGGTGATTGCTCCTCGTCGGCTCCTCAGTAAGAAATCTCCAGAAATTTTGACCAATCGGCTTATTTCGTCGCGACTCAGCAGAATGAAAGTGATCTTTCTTCTGCATTCGCTGCTCCAAAATTTGGTGGAATGAAATAATTGTTGTACTTTTGCAGCATCAAACATTGTTAAACGTTTAAATTTGAGATTATGAACAGCATTGAAACTCAAAACAACATGGGTGAGATTGTAATGTATCAGCCGGATGAAACTATCAGGTTGGAGGTACGCGTAGAAAATGAAACAGTGTGGCTTAGCCAGGCTCAGATGGCAGAACTTTTTCTCACAACAAAGCAGAATGTAAGCCTGCACGTTAACAACATCTTTAGGGAAGATGAGTTGGAAGAAATTTCAGTAGTCAAGGAATCCTTGACAACTGCGAAAGATGGAAAGCGGTACAGGACAAAATTATATAACCTCGATGTTATCATCTCCGTTGGATACCGTGTAAAATCAAAGCGTGGAACTAAATTTCGCCAATGGGCTAATAGGGTTCTAAAAGAATTTATTATCCGAGGTTACGTTATTAACCAGCAAGTCAGGGATTTGGAGCATAGGATGGATGCCAGATTCTTGAAATATGACAGGCAACTAAACGAAATTCAAAACAAGATCGATTTCTTTGTGAAAACATCTTTGCCGCCGGTCGAGGGTGTGTTCTACGATGGACAGATATTTGAGGCATACGCACATATCATCAATCTGATAAAACAAGCAAGGAA
>JAFUAK010000022.1 GCA_017460765.1 Prevotella sp.
GTGCATCGACGGCACCTACTACTGGTATGGTGAGAATAAGGCCGACGCCCTGTTGGGCACCACCAGGATGTTCGGGGGCGTGCGCTGCTATTCCTCCAAAGACTTCTATAACTGGAAGGACGAAGGGTTGATCCTGGCACCCGATACCGTGAATCCCCTCTCGCCCATCCACTACACGCAGAAACTGGAGCGCCCGCATATCATCCACAACCCCCGCACGGGCAAGTATGTGCTTTGGGCCAAGAGCCAGGCCGAGGACGGCTACTTCGCCATCTTCCAGGCCGACCGTTTCGTGGGACCTTATACTTTCGTGCGCAACCTTCAGCCCGAGGGCTATGGCGTGGGTGACTTCGACATGTACGTCGATGAACAGACAGGCAAGGGCTATGTATGGTTCGAGCGCCCCCACTGGGAACTGATCTGTGCAGACCTGACGGACGATTTCCTTGATGTGACGGATGTCTATTCCAACCACTTCGTCGGTCAGAAGCCGCCATTTACCCGCGAGGCACCCGCCCATTTCGTAGCCTATGGCAAGCACTATCTCTTTACCTCTGGCACCACGGGATACACCTCGAACCCCTCGGAGGTGGCTGAGTTTACGGACTATCACGGTGACTACCGCATTCTGGGTGATCCGCATGTGGGCGATAGTTGCGCCTCATCATTCAACTCCCAGATCACGGGTGTTATCAAAGTGCCAGGCCGAGACCTGTGGATAGCCTTGGCCGACCGCTGGGAACCGCACACGACGGGTACCGACTTCTCACGCCGTACTGTGGAGGCCAAGAAGGGTGCCTACGCCAACTACCAGCCACAGCCCCAGAAACCGGTAGGTCTGGAGCCGCAGGTGGTAGATCGTCGCTATAAGTTGGTGGATATGGCTCACGCCGTCTATCATGCCGGTTATGTGTTCCTGCCCATCACCTTCGAGGACGGCATGCCCAAGATCCACTGGCAGGACGAGTGGCGGCTGGAATAACTGCTCATCACCAGCCTAACACCCACTTGCTGTCGGAATACTGTCCAATAAGCGCTGCATCCTGGATGGGGTCGAGTTGGCGCATCAGGGGGTGACGCTTTGAGGTGTCGATGGGTCGTCCTTCTGTGTCGTGGCTGTTAAACTCCATGAGAGTGGCCGTCTGGGCTCCCTCGTCAACTGCTCCCCAGCCGGAGGCAGGAATGTTCTCAAGCGTACAGTTCAGCAGGACGCATTCGGCATGGGGATAGTTCTTCCCTTTGTTGTCGGGAAGACGACCTATCTCTGCATATTCCGACAGACCTTTCAGATGGCAACTGACAAACACGTTGCCATGATTCTCTGACGTGTTGCGAATCCACATGAACGCACCGTAACTGGTGATGGTACAGTGGTTGAAGAATGACGGTCCACGGCCCAGGATTGTGTCACCGCCACCGTTGATCACGCAGTTCTGCCAATAGCAACTGCCATTGGCCTGCAGGGCATCGCCATCGCCGATGACATGGACATTCTCGAAATAGTTGCGCTCCCCGTTGACGAGCAGTCCTTCGGCCTGTCCCTTGCAGTCGGTCTTGAGTGTGAGGTTACGGAAAATGAGGTCGCTGCAGTTGTCGGCGGCGAAGGCGGCACGGCGCGAAGGGAAGGTGCCCTTCACTTCGTTAGTCTTGATGTCGGCTGGGTGGGGGTTGAACACCTCGTTGTTCCTGTAGTGTATCAGCACACCTTCGCGCGACTCTCCCTCAATGGTGACGAAGCGCTTGTTGCGGAAATACACCAGTTCCTCGTAGTCACCGTTCTTCACCAGCACATGGTAGCGGTCCTGTTCGGAGGCAACGGAGTCGGGAATGAAGTCCATGGCACCCTGAACCGTTGAGAAGTCGCCCGTCCCGTCTGCTGATACCGTCAGCCGTCGCTCGCTGGCATCGGGTCCCTTCTCCTTTGTCTTGAAGGTCCATCCCCGTTTTCCCTTGATACCATCGAAACCGCTAATGACACCACGGTCGATGGTGATGTAGTATTCGTGACCGTACTCGAGCATGTTGTGATGCAGGTAGATGGTCACTTGCCTTCCCTTGGTGATGATGGGGTAGAAGTGGAATCCGTCGGAGAACCCGCCGATGATGTCGAGTTGGTAGCGGCTTTCGTCCCAGACATTCACGCCAGAGGGCGTCCCCGCCTTGGTGTTGCGGTTGGTGATCTGCTGCGACCTGTACGTGTAGGGCACGGGTGTATATTGGGCGGTGGGATTCCTGGGCTGGCCTTCCGTGGGACCGGGCGGGATGCTCAGGTCAAGGCGGTCAACGAGCCGTCCCGTACTTCTGTCATAAACGGATATGTATCCCTGTCGGCCTACCGTCGCTTCCTCGGCCATCATTAGTACAAGGTGGGTATCGATGTTGACGTCCACCGCTCCATTCTCCGGCATCAGGCGCATCACGCTGTTTTGTGCCTGACAAATCGTTAAAGACAGCAGTATGATGCCCGCTGTCAAGAAGAGTCTAGTTTTCATGCTGCAAAGATACAACTTTTTCTCCATAACGCGAACAGTATTATTATTAATTGTACAAATTTGTTTGATTGGTCGCAGCAAAAGGCGTATCTTTGCAGCATGATGAACAAACTAAGAACTATCTTCTGCGCTTTGGCGCTTTTTTCCGTTTCAGTAGTAAACGCCCAGATACGCGATGCCTTTCAGGGCATACTGCCAGTGACCGACCCTCAGATGAAACGAAGCCTGAACGGCGAGTGGAGCCTGAAAGTGATTGACGGTATTACGGATGACACCACCGTGCCTGCCACAGATAAGACATGGGGCAAGATCCCAGTACCAGGCTGCTGGGAGGCCTATGGTTTCTGTAAGCCGAAATACGATAGTCCGAATCCTCTGACGGGCTATTACCGTACGACATTCACGGTGCCAAAGGCGTGGAAAGGGCAGCGGATTGTGCTCCGTTTCGACGGAGTGCTCTACGGCTACGACCTGTGGATCAATGGTAAGGCAGTGGGCTCCTGGCGGTCGGGTTATAACACGGCAATGTTTGATATTACGGATTATCTGAAACAGGAGTCAGGAGTCAGGAGTCAGGAGACAGGAGTCAGGAGTCAGGAGACAGGAGTCAGGAGTCAGGAGTCAGGAGACAGGAGTCAGGAGACAGGAGTCAGGAGTCAGGAGACAGGAGACAGGAGTCAGGAGTTGGCGATGCGGGTTATTTCGCAGTTCCCCGGCAGCGACTTCGACTATAACGATGATTGGGCACCTAACGGCATCTTCCGTGACGTGACGCTGATGGCCGTACCCAACACCCATCTGAGTGATCTGACCATCCGCACCCGTAACGATGGTACTGTAGACGTAAAGACCTCTATCTCCAATGGCGACAAGAACACCAAAGTAAATCATGAGATACTCGATTCCCAAGGCCGAACAATCGCCAAATCTCCTTCCTCCTTTCTCCTTCCTCCTTCCTCGCTTCATCTTTGGACCGCCGAAACACCTTATCTATATACCCTGCGCACGACACTGACCAGGAAAGGCAAGACGCTCCAGACTTTCGAGCATAAGTTCGGCTTCCGCGAACTGACCATCGAAAGGCTACGGGTAGGCGAGCATGGCTCGGGAATTGGGAAAGTCATCAAACTGAACGGCCAGCCCATCAAGTTCCGCGGCGTCACGTCGCATGCCACCGATCCCAAGACGGTCAAGGTCATCAGCGACTCTCTGACGCTGCGCGACATGAGACTGATGAAGGAAGCCTCTGTGAACTATATCCGTACCTCGCATTATCCCCGTGAGCCACGCTTCTACGAACTAGCCGATTCGCTGGGTTTCTATGTCATCGATGAGGTGCCCTTTGGCTATGGCGACAAGAATCTGTACAAGGAGGAGTTCTACCCCATCCTGCAACAGCGCGCACAGGCTACGATCCGCCGCGATAAAAACCATCCCTCCGTGCTCATCTGGAGTCTGGGCAACGAGAATCCTCTGACAGACATCTGTGTCAGACTGGGCGACTATGTGAAGACGGAACTCGACTCCATCCGCCCTATCTGCTATCCGCAGGTGGGCAGTTACTTCCGCAAGTTTAACTATGACTTGCCAAAGGTGGTGGATATCTATACCCCCCACTATCCGACAACGGAACAGGTGGCCAATTTCTATCAACGGGCCGACCGTCCTGTGATCTTTACGGAATATCTGCATACGCTGGGTATCTCGTTTGAGGACCATGATCGCCAGTGGGAGATCATCGAACGCACGCCCTGGCTGGCTGGTGGCAGCGTGTGGGAGTGGGTTGATCAGGGAATGCCGTTTAAAGGTGAAAAGGTAAAAAGGTCAAAAGGTGAAAAAATGTACGGCTATGAGGAGAAGGTGTACACTTCGCCGACGGAGGGCTTCGAGATGTGCGACGTGAAAGGTACAGACGGACTGCTTTATGCCGACCGTACGCCCCTGCCCAACTACTACGAACTGCAGCACAACTATGCCCAGGCTGCCGTTGTCGATACCGTGTTCGACGGCACCCTGCGTATCCGCAACCGTTACGACTTCATCAACCTGAAGGATAACGTCACCTTCCACTGGACGGTGAGCGATGGTCATCAGTCGTTGGCTGAGGGTGTCTTCTCGCCCGACTGCGAACCTCACCAGACGGTAGCCTATCCCCTGGAACTGCCGACACTTCCCCAAGACAGACTCCTTCTCCTGAATATCGAGACTAAGAACCGTCAGGGCTGGACGCTGCTGCGCCAGTCGCTGAAACTGCATGACGCACCGCTGACATTCACATCAGAGCAATCTGTTCAGGATCTGATACAGATGGGACCTCTGGTACGTGTGGGGCGGAAGATGACGATGGCCGAAAAGATACGTGTGGAGAAAGAGCGCATTGCCAAATACCTGCAACCCCTGTCCAATCCCTACGTCCAGGCAACAGTCTCGCAAGAGGGCACCACGGTGAACTACACGCTGACACCAGATACCACGCGCCGCTTCCTCTCTGAGATGGGTGTCGCCTATCTGCTCGACAAGCGCATCGACCGCGTGCAGTGGCTGGGCTATGGCCCGTATGCCTCCTATCCAGGTCGCCAACAGGCCAATCGCTACGGCCTCTGGTCGCTCCAGCAGGATGATCTCTATTTCGAGGGCAACCGTATGGGTGTGGATGCGGCCTGGTTGAGCGACGAGGATGGTAACGGCATCCTGATAACAGGCCAGCAACTGAACATCAACTTCGAACAGACCGACCTTGGCATCGTGGTGACGGTGAATGCCGCCGTCTCAGGTCAGGGGCCGAAGTTCAACCGCACGTCCTTCGGCATCTGGAGCGACGAGACGGACACCAAGACAGGCTTCTTCCAACTGATGCGCACAGAGGCTGGTCAGACACCCCAGCCCTTCCAGACTCCCTCGACAGTACCAGCCCCCTTCCATCCGTACCTTACCCAGTATGATACCTATCTGATGAGATTCAGCGATATTTATCAGGTACCAGAGGTGACGTGGGGACATGCCCGTCTACTTCCCCCGTGAGGCTGATACGACCCCAGGTGAGAGCGTCAACAAAATATCAGTCATCTGAAAATGGCCTGACACGTGGAGCATGGAGAGGAAATAGACCATGCCGACGTAATAGCGCCACTTACCCGTAGGGGGCTGCGTGTTCCAAAGACGCTCGACGTATTCACGGGCCAATTGACGATCGGCCTCATTGTCACTGTCTGCCAGTGCGAAGGCCCCGACGGCATTGGCACCAGCCATACCTTCCGTATAGCCGTCGACAGGTTCTGATCCGTCGAGATTGAACTGGCCATGCTGATAGCCGTCTTTTTGGAAAAAGCGAAGCAGGCGGCGCATCATTTCCCTTTGCGACGTAGTGTCAGTCCCTTTTAAGTAATAGTCCATGCCTACGTTCATGGCGCAGCGGATGGCGTCATACTGGTAGCGTGCCGTGTTGTACTCAGCCCGAGGCCACTGATAGGGTTTTCCGTCGAAAAGACAGTAGTCTGGGAAGAGACCGGTCTGCGGATGCGACGAGGCATTGAGCAGCCAGCGGGCCTTCGTGGCGGCTTCCCGCCAGAAGTCATTCAGCGTGTCGGCTTTCTCTGCCCAGAGGTCGACGAAGGCTGGCAGGCAGTAGGAAGGATCACTGAACCAATGCACTTCTTCCGTGGGACAGAAGGTGACGAGTCTAGAATCCACGTCGAACAGGTTATAGACACCCGTCTGTTTTCCGTCTTTCGACATCACCTTGCGCAGAATCGTGTTGGCCTCCTGGGCATAGGCTGGCTCATGCCATTTGTCGGCAGCCAGGAAGAGGGCAGTCACATTGTAGATCTCGCCGTCGGAGGCGTTGCTCTCTCCAAAGGGTGTGCCGTCGGGCCTGCACTGCCAACAGAAGTAGCCGTCCCAAGGACCGTCTGCAGGATAGGCCATATAGCGTTTCGACCATCGCCACAGCCTGTCGAACACGTCGCGCTTGTCGAGTTGCAGGCTGATCATCATGCCATACGACATGCCTTCAGTACGTACGTCGTTGTTGCCTGTGTCGAGGATAATGCCCATTGAGTCGCCCACCTCATAGTAGACTGTCCGTTCACGGTCATCCTCATACCGGCTCAGGTCGCCTGGTGTGAAGAAGTGCTGCCACAGACTGTCGATGCGGTCCTGAACTTCAGCCTCGCTTTTATCCAATAGGGAGACAAACAGGTTATTGGACTTCGGAGGTACGCTGTTGACGGATTTGCACGACACCAGGGCCATTAGGACGAGACTGATAGCAAGCGCGAAAAGGGCTCCGTTTTGTTCATCATTGCCAGCCATATTGATAATTGTTTATAGTTTTGGCACAAATATACGAAAAAAGCACGATATTTGCAGACAAAAGCATTTCCCCTTAACATCATTTAAGGAGTTTGCACATTATTCTGCACAAAGGCCCATCCCTCCTGTTACCCTTAACTCATTGGGGACGGTTCCGAGTGAGTCATGAAGGGAATGTATAATGTTTTCAAAAAGTGTTATCATTATCACTTCAATCTAGGATTGGCATTTCTTTTCGCACATCCTATACTTATAAACACAACAAGAATCATCTTCGTCTTTAGGTTGGATAAAGTCGATGGGGCGTAAAGTCATTGGGGAACCCATAATACTTGGTGGCCATCGGGGGGGAGGATTGTACGTTTTTAATAATTATTGTACTAAAATACCGTATTGGTTGCAGAAAAAGTGGTAACTTTGCAGCATGATGATGAAAAGACTAAAGACCATACTCTGTGCAACCACCCTGACGTTTTGTGCGTCGTATGCCCAGCAGACCATTGACCTGCAGGGTTCTTGGGAGTTTGCCATTGGTGATTCTACCCAATATAATGACTATGTGATGCTGCCCGGCTCGATGCTGACCAACGGCAAGGGCAATGATGTGACGGTGGATACCCGCTGGACGGGCAGTACCTACGACTCGTCGTATTACTTTAATCCGTATATGGCGAAGTATCGCGAGGCCGATAACCTGAAGTTCCCCTTCTTCCTGACACCCGAGAAACACTATGTGGGCAGGGCCTGGTACAAGCGGAGCATCTATGTGCCGAGGGACTGGAGAAGACAGCATATCACCCTCTTCCTGGAACGTCCGCATATCGAGACCACCGTTTTCGTGAATGGACGGCAGGTGGGGCGCCAGGAGTCACTATCCACACCCCATCAGTACGACGTCACTCCATTTATCGTGCCAGGTGAGCGCAACACTATTGCCATTGGGGTCTATAACGGCATCGAGCATGTCGGAGTGGGACAGGACTCCCACAGCGTCACCGACCAGACGCAGGGCAACTGGAACGGTATCGTGGGACGCATGGAACTCCGTGCCCAGTCGCAGGGTAGGTATATCCGTCAGGTGCGTCTCCATCCGTATCCCTTTAACGGTATCGTGCAGGTGGAACTGACGGTGGACGGTGATGACGGCATCTATGGCGAGGTGGCTGAGGTCATCGTGCAGCGGGAGGGTAATGACTCGGCAGCCATCGTGGGCCGCTACTTCGACCTGACGAGGAATCACTCGATCCTGAACATGCCCGTGGGTAATGAGGTGGCCCTCTGGGATGAGTTCCATCCGAACCTCTATCGCATTGCCATCACTGTGGGCGGCGACTATTACGAGACAACCTTCGGCATGCGGGAGATGACGACAGAGGGGCGCCAGTTGATGATCAACCGTCGTCCGCTCTTCCTGAGGGGTACGGTGGAGAACTGCTGTTTCCCTGAGACGGGCTATCCTCCTACCGATGTGCAGTCGTGGCTCGATATCCTTGGCAAGTGCAAGGCCTACGGACTCAATCATGTGCGCTTCCACTCCTATTGTCCGCCCGAGGCAGCCTTTGAGGCTGCTGACAAACTGGGCATGTATCTCCAGCCCGAAGGACCGTCGTGGCCGAACCATGGGGTGAAACTCCGTGCGGGACAGGTGATTGATGACTATCTGCTGGAGGAGTCGAAGCGCATCGTGGATGCCTACGGGAACCATCCCTCCTTTGTGATGATGGCGGCAGGTAATGAGCCGGCAGGCAATTGGGTGGCCTATTGCCGTGACTGGGTGAAGGAGATGCGTGACTACGACGCTTCACGCCTCTACTGCGGAGCCTCCGTCGGTGGCGGCTGGGCTTGGGACGACGGTAGCGAGTACCATGTGAAGGGTGGGGCTCGCGGTCTTGACTGGGACAATCATGCGCCATCCTCTGATGACGATTACTATCAGCAGATTCTCTTCCCCCGTAACTATCCGGACTCTGTGCCCAACGAGACGCCCGTCATTGCCCACGAACAGGGGCAGTGGTGTGCCTTCCCCGATTTCAAGGAGATACCGCAGTATACGGGAGTCTATAAGGCCAAGAACTTCGAGATATTCCGTGACCTGCTCCGTGACAACGGTATGGCCTCGCAGGCCGAGAAGTTCCTCATGGCCAGTGGTAAGTTGCAGACGCTCTGCTATAAATATGAGATCGAGCGCAACCTGCGCACGAAGGACTATGCGGGTTTCCAGTTGCTGGGACTCAGTGACTACAGTGGTCAGGGTACGGCCCTGGAAGGGGTGCTGAATGTGCATTGGCGTGAGAAGGGATATACGTCGGCGAAGGAGTGGACGGAGTTCTGTTCGCCCATCGTTCCTCTGGCCCGTTTCCCCAAGTTTGTCTATACGACGGCCGATACGCTGGTAGTGCCCTTGGAGGCGTACAGCGCATTCTATGGCGACATCAAGGAACTGCGTAACACCTTTTATGTCTGTGACGATAGTCTGAAGGTGATGGCTGGGGGCCAGGTTTCCGTCAGGGGACTCCCCTTGGGCAAGAATACTGATCTCGGCACCGTGTGCATACCGCTTGAGGGATTTGCAGCACCAGGTAAATACACTTTGTATGTGAACATTGCGGGCCAGATACGGAATCACTGGGACTTCTGGGTATATCCGGAAGAGGTGAAAAGTGAAGAAGTGAAGAGTGAAGAGTTGCTGGTGACGGATTCGCTCGACAGCAAGGCGGTTGCCATTCTGAAGAAGGGTGGCAAGGTGTTGCTGACGGCAGCGGGTAAGGTGCGTTTGGGTAATGACGTGGTGCAGCACTATCTGCCCGTGTTCTGGAACACCAGTTGGTTCAAAATGCGCCCGCCTCATACCACGGGTGCCTATATCGACAACACGCATCCGCTTTTCCGTTACGGCTTCCCCACCGATGACTGGAGCAACCTGAACTGGTGGGAACTGCTGAACAAGGCGCAAGTGATGAACCTCATGGAGTTCCCTGCCGACTATCAGCCGCCCATCCAGCCCATCGATACGTGGCACGTATCCCGTAAACTCGGTATGCTTGTAGAGGCTAATGTACTGAAAGGCAAACTGCTGATGACCACAATAGATATCACCAGCGACTTGGACCATCGTGTGGTGGCCCGTCAGATGCGTCAGGCGATCCTCGACTATATGGAGAGCGGGGACTTCCAACCAGCATTGACGCTTGAACCGCAAGTCATCACCGATCTCTTTACGAAGGAAGCGCCGAAGGTGAATATGTTCACCAAGGACTCGCCTGACGAACTCAAGCCGAAACTAAACAACTAAGACAATGATAAGGAAACTACTACTGACTATCTGCTTCTTTGTGATGTTTGGCACATTGTCAACGACTGCATGCGAACTGGTGTGGTTCGATGGCCAGCATCCCGTCTCATACAGTCTGCCGAAACGTGTAGACCCCGTGGTGATGACGGCTCTCGACATGTTCAAGGACGATATGCGCCAGGTGACGGGGATGACGCCCGTTGCCAGCAGCAGGGGCACTATCCGTATCATTCAGGGGAAAGGCTCTGGTGACGGCTTCCGTATCTCCGTGAAGGATGGACAGATCGTTGTGGAGGGCGACAACGGACGCGGTACTGCCTACGGCCTCCTTGAACTCTCACGTATGGCGGGTGTCTCGCCTTGGATCTGGTGGGGGGATGTCGTGCCTGAGAAGCGGCAGCGACTTGCGATCGACAGTGATTTCTCGACCGACCAGAAGCCCAGCGTGGAGTATCGCGGCATCTTCCTCAACGATGAGGACTGGAGCCTGCGCCACTGGAGTTATTCGCATTTTGAGCCTGCGCCCTTTGGGCATATCGGTCCCAAGACCTATAAGAAGATCTTCCAACTGCTGCTTCGTCTGCGAGCCAATGCCATCTGGCCTGGTATGCATACGGGTACGACGGCTTTCTTCAAGATACCGGGCGCCAAGGCGATGGCCGACTCCTGTGGCATCGTGATAGGCACCAGCCACTGTGAACCCTTGCTGCGTAACAATGTCGATGAGTGGGATGTGGCAGAGCGTGGTGCCTATAACTACCGCACGAACCGTGAGGCGGTGCAGCAGTACTGGATAGAGCGGCTTCAGGAAGTCAGGAAGTCGAAGGATAACATGTTTACCATTGGCATGCGCGGTATCCACGACAGTTCGATGGAAGGCTATCATACGGAGGAGGAGAAGTTCGAAGGTCTCCAGCAGGTCATCAACGACCAGCAGGAATTGCTGCGCAAATACATTGGCGATCCTTCGAAGCAGATGCAGGTGTTCGTGCCTTATAAGGAGGTGCTGCAACTCTATGAGAAGGGACTGCAGGTGCCCGACTACGTGACGCTGATGTGGTGCGATGACAACTATGGCTATATGACGCGTCTCTCCGATGCCCGCGAACAGCAGCGGCAGGGTGGGGGCGGTGTCTATTACCACCTCTCTTACTGGGGACGTCCTCACGATTATCTCTGGCTGACGACAACCCAGCCCGGACTCGTCTATAACGAGATGCGTCAGGCTTACGACCATAACGTGCGGCGACTCTGGATCGTGAATGTCCACGATCCGAAGGTGGCAGGCTATGACTTGGAACTCTTCCTCGACATGGCCTGGAATATCGACTGCGTCTCGGGTGAGACTCTGAACGATCACTATCAGGCCTGGCTCTGCCGACAGTTCGGCAAGGAGGTGGGCGAGCGTCTGTTCCCCGTGATGCATGAGTTCTTCAGACTCTGTGGCGAGCGTCGTCCGGAGTTCATGGGTTGGAATCAGGTCGAGGTAGATAAGAAACTCTACGACCGCGGTCTCTCTCAGGTGCGCAATAGCGGATGGACGGCAGTCCAGCGTGAGGACTTCCTCAGGCGCTATGCCGAACTGAGCCGACAGGTGGAGGAGATTGGCAAGACCGTGCGGCCAGAACTCAGCGATGCCTATTTTGCGGCTATCAAGTATCCTGTGCAGGCGGCAGAGGCGCATGCCGTGAAGATGCTGGAGGCTGAGAAGGCCCGTCTGCTGGCCAGTGGCAGTACGCTCAGTGATATGTTCGAACATCAGGAGGAGTTGCAGCAGGCCGCCAGTAGGAGTCAGGAGGCTTATGAGCGCATCCATCAGTTGACGGACTACTATAACAACCAGATGGCAGGCGGCAAATGGAAGAACCTGATGTGTGATCATCCGCGCGACCTGCCCGTGTTCTGGGCACCCCTCGTACCGATGACTACAGCACATGGGGACTGGCACGCGCGTGACGTCGAAGATGTCACACCGTGCCTGTCCCCGTGTGCTGCTGATTCCCCGTGGGCAGCCTGCGACTATTCCGAGGCTTCGGAGGGGGCAAAGATCATTCAGATGCTGGGTTACTCTATGAACGCCGTGGCACTGCCGAAAGACGGCACGCTGACCTATCGATTCAAGGTGACGGAAGATGGTGACTATACCCTTCGTACGGCTCTTATTCCTACGCAGCCTAACGACAATGGTGATATCCGCTACAGCGTGAGTGTTGATGGGGCCGAGCCGACGGTCTATTCGCTGAAAGAGCCCTTCCGTTCTGAGGAATGGAAACAGAACGTGCTTCGCGGACAGGCGCTCCGCAACCTTCCTGTGCATCTGACGGCGGGCAGTCATACCCTCGTCATCCGCGCCCTCGATGACCATATCGTCGTAGACCAATGGCAACTGGTAGGTCCGTCCCGGCCCCAAAAAGAGCAGTTGCAGCGCGAGGCGCTGGATCGGGGTGTTGTTGCCTTTAGAAATGGACAACAGGTAGTGGTCAGTTGGCGTACGCTCTCATCGGATGCTGTCGGTGAACCTTACGACCTATACCGTAATGGGCAGAAACTGAATGCGGAGTCGCTGACAAAGGGCGGTACTTTCTTTATCGATGAGCACCCGCTCACGACGGATGCCACCTACGAAGTACGTGGGGGTGGCAAGAACGGTTCCTACACCCTCAAGGCTGATGCCCCTGACGGCTATCTGCCTGTGAAATTGCAGAAGCCTGCCGATGCTCAGACACCCGACGGCGAGACCTTCACCTATTCCGCCAACGATGCCTCGGTGGCCGATGTCGACGGAGACGGACAGTACGAGATTATCCTGAAATGGGATCCTTCCAATGCCCACGACAATGCCCATGACGGTTTTACGGGTCCTACGCTCTTCGATTGCTACCGTCTGGATGGTACTTTGCTCTGGCGTATCGATATGGGCATCAACATCCGCAGCGGTGCCCACTACGTGCCGTTTATCGTCTATGACCTTGATGGAGACGGTCGTGCCGAGTTTATCGTTCGTACGGCTGACGGCACCCGCGATGCCAAGGGAACCGTCATCGGCGATGCCAATGCCGACTATCGCCACCGTCCTGCCACTAATCAGCAGAATCCCACCCCAGAGCGTGAGTGGGCAAAATACAACAAGCCGGGCCGTCCCATGACGGGCCGTATCCTTAGGGGGCCGGAGTTCATCTCCGTCTTCAACGGGCTGACGGGGGAGGTGATGGACACTAAACCCTATATCCCCGAGCGTGGTAACCTCAGCGACTGGGGCGACGACTATGCCAACCGTTCCGACCGCATGCTGGCAGCCGTGGGCTATCTCGACGGCATCCATGCCTCGGCCATCTTCTGCAGGGGCTATTATACGCGTACCGTCATCGCTGCCTGGGACTGGGACGGCAAGGAACTCAGGGAGCACTGGGTCTTCGACACGAACAATCCCGAGTGGGCAGACTATGCCGGACAGGGTAACCATAACCTCCGCGTGGCCGATGTCGACGGTGACGGCTGCGACGAGATTACCTATGGCTCGATGGCGGTGGACCACGATGGGCGTGGTCTCTATAACACGGGCATGGGTCATGGCGATGCCATCCATCTGATGGCTTTCGACCCCAAGAGCGAGGAACTGCAGGTGTGGGACTGTCACGAGAACAAACGCGACGGTTCCGACTTCCGGAACGCCCGCACGGGTGAGGTGATCTTTCAGATTCCCTCGACGAGTGATGTGGGCCGTGCGATGGCAGCCGACATCGACCCCACCAACCCGGGTGTGGAGATGTGGAGCAGCGACAGCCATGGCATCCGCAATATCAAGGGGGAAGTGATCTACGATGCCCAGGATCCCAACGATCCGCAGCACCAGCAGCACCTGATGATGAAAGGACGCCACCTCTCCATCAACTTCGGCATCTGGTGGGACGGTGACCTGCTCCGTGAATTACTCGATCATGAGACGGTATCGAAGTACGACTGGCAGCAGAAGACTATCGTCGATGTCGTGAAGTTCCCTGGTATCGTGTTTAACAACTGGACGAAGTCGAACCCCTGCCTGTCTGCCGATATCCTCGGTGACTGGCGCGAGGAGGTCATGGCCCGTACGCCCGACAGCAGCGAACTGCGCATCTTCGTCTCGCCCATCCCCACGGACTACCGCATCAACTGTTTGATGGAGGACATTCCCTATCGGCTCAGCACCGCTGCCCAGAATGTGGGCTATAACCAACCCTCGGAGCCAGGTTTCTATCTCGGTCCCGACGAGACGGTGAAACCCTTCTTGAAGTGAGAAGTGAAAAGTGAAAAGTAATAATAATATGAAAGAGTTATGAAACGATTTGCATTTAAGATGTACCTGAAACCAGGTTGTGAGAAAGAGTACGAGAAGCGTCATGCCGCCATCTGGCCCGAACTGGTCAAGATGATCAAGGACGGTGGTGTCGGCAACTACAGTATCTACTGGGACAAGGATACCAATATCCTCTTTGGCTATCAGGAGTGTGCCGGTGAGGGCAGTTCGCAGGATACCGACCACGTGGATCCGATCACGCAGAAGTGGTGGGACATGATGGCTGATATCATGGAGGTGAACCCCGACAACTCGCCCGTGACGATTCCCCTGCAAGAAGTATTCCATTTAGACTGACGACGATATGAGAAAGACATTGGTATTATTGTTGTCTGTGCTCGTTATGACGGGTGCGGCACGTTCGCGTAAGAAAGATGTGGCCGAGGTGTGGCCCGACGGTACGGTGATGGATGCCTGGTTCAAGGACACCACGAAGGTGGATGTCTCTACGCTGGGCCGTCAATATGTGATTACCGACTTCGGCGTGAAGGCCGACTCCACCATTGTGCAGACGGAGGCCATCCAGCAGGTCATCGACCGTGCGGCCCAGGAGGGCGGTGGTGTCATTGTCATCCCCGAGGGTACCTATCTTACGGGAGCCCTCTTCTTCAAACAGGGCACACATCTGCATGTCATTGGCCGTCTGAAGGGATCTGACCGCATTGCCGACTTCCCGATTCTCACTACGCGCATTGAGGGCGAGACCTGCAAATACTTCTGTGCCCTGGTGAATGCCGACGGGCTCGACGGCTTTACCATCAGTGGGCATGGCACTATCGATGGCAACGGTCTGAACTACTGGCAGGAGTTCTGGATCCGCCGTAAGTGGAATCCGCAGTGCACCAACAAGGATGCCCAGCGCCCACGCCTCACCTATGTGTCCAACAGCAAGAATGTTACCATCCAGGACGTGCACCTCATCAACTCGCCCTTCTGGACGAACCATGTCTATAAGAGCGACCACGTGCGCTACCTCGACTGCTATATCTTCGCCCCCACGGAGAACATCTGGGCTCCAGAACCTAAGCGTGGCGCACCATCCTCGGATGCCATCGACATTGACGCCTGTACGGATATCCTCGTCAATGGCTGTTTCATGCATGTCAACGACGATGCCGTGGTGCTTAAGGGCGGTAAGGGAACCTGGGCCGACAAGGACGAGACCAACGGCGACTGTGAGCGCATCCTCATCCAGAACTGTCGCTACGGCCGTGTGCATGGTTGCCTGACCTTCGGTTCCGAGTCGCTCCACGACCGTAACGTCATCCTGCGCAACTGCCATACAGAACAGTCCGACCGTGTGCTTTGGCTGAAGATGAGGCCCGACACCCCGCAGCACTATGAATATGTGGTGGTGGAGAACATCACGGGCAACTGCAAGCGTTTCCTCTTCATCCATCCCTGGACGCAGTTCTTCAAGCCCGAGCAGCGCGACGATATGCCGCTCTCCCGTTGTAATAACATCATTATGCGCCGTATCCAGACGGAGTCGGAGATCCCGTTTGATGTGCAGACCTCCGACAAGTACGAACTCAAGGACTTCTACCTCGACGGTCAGCCGATGACTTTCTAAGAGGCTTCTTTCGCAAAGTCGCCGGGCTTGATGCCGAACTGCTTCTGGAAGCACTTCGAGAAGTACGACGGATTGGAGAAGCCCACCATATAGCAGATTTCGCTGATCTGATGCTGCCCCTCCTTCAGGAGTTGGGCAGCCTTTTTGAGCCTTACAATTTGGATCATCTCGTTGGGCGTCACGTCGGCCAGTGTCTTGATCTTGGCGAAGAGTCCGCTGCGGCTGATGTTCAGTTTGTCGGCCAGGAAGTTCACGTTCAGTTCCGAGTTCGAGAAGTTGTCCTCTATCAGTTTGTTCATCTTCACAAGGAACTCGTTGTCCGTCGGGTTCTGGGCAATCTCGGTGACGGGCTCCAGCGGCAGGGTAGAGAAGCGTTCCATCAGTCGGCGGCGTGCCTGGAGCATGTTGCGGATGCAGGCCTCCAGATACTGCACGGAGAAAGGTTTCTCGATATACGTATCGGCACCCACGTCCATACCCTCCACCTTCGAGTCGTCATCGGTCTTGGCGGTCAGCATCACGAAGGGGATGTGGCTGGTTGCGGGGTTCAGGTGTACGCGGCGACAGAACTCTGCTCCATCCATCCTCGGCATCATCCAGTCGCTGATGATGATGCTTACCTCGTGCTTTTGCAACAGGTCGAGGGCTTCAATGCCGTCGCCAGCCGTGATGACCTCGTACTTGTCACGGAAGTTGCTCGACAGAAACTCTACCATGTCCTCAGAGTCATCTACGATCAGGAGCGTGGGGAGTGAGGAATTAAGAGTTGAGAGGGAAGAACTATGACGATCTTGTAAACCTGGTATAACCTCTCGGGTGCTGTTATTTAATTTGTCTTGAGAGTAATCATAACTCTTCACTTTTGACTCTTCACCATTCGCTGTACTGCTAATGGATTGCGTCACAGGCAGCACAACAGTGAACGTTGAACCCTTGCCCACCTCCGAGGCGACGCTGATTTCCCCGTGGTGCAGGTCTACGATACGCTTCACGATGTTCAGGCCAATGCCCGTTCCGGGTTTGTTGTCCTGGGCCTGGAAGAACGGCTCGAAGATGCGCTTTTGGTCAGCCTCACGTATCCCCACGCCATTGTCGGTCACCTCGATACGGAAATGGTCGCCATCGGGTTCCACGCTGCACGTCAGCCTCACGTCATCCTTCGTATATTTGTTGGCGTTTGTCAGCAGATTGCTCACAACCTTCGTCACTGCCTCTCTGTCTACCATCGCTGTGAAGTGCGCGTCGGGGTAGGTCACCGTGAACTGCTTCCCGCCCTGTTCGAAGGTAGGGGCGAAACGCTCGCTGATACCCGCTATCAGTTCGTGGATGTTCTGTGGGGCAAAGTGCATCGCTAGCATCTCCTGTTCCACTTTGCGGAAATCCAGCAGTTGGTTCACCAGTTCCAGCAGCCGGTGGGCGTTGCGGTCGATGACCTTCATATCGTCCGAAGCATCGCCTTTCTTCATAATCTTCTCCAGCGGTCCGATGATCAGCGAAACGGGTGTGCGGATCTCGTGGGCAATCATCGTGAAGAAGTTCAGACGGGCCTCTCTCACCTCTTTCTCTTTCTCTTCGTTCAGCCGCTGCATCTCCAGTTGGTGCTGCTGTTCAGACTTCTTCAGACGGAAATGCACGTATTGCCAGATGATGCCGCCTATCAGCAGGAGATAAAACAGTTTGGCGTACCAACTCCACCAGAACGGCGGATGCACGACAATTCGCAGCGCGGCTTCCTCCGGTGACCACACACCGTCGTTGTTCGTCGCTTTCACGCGGAAGACATAGGTGCCCGAAGGGATGTTTGTATAAGTGGCGCGCTCCTGATGTCCACCATAGTTCCACTCTCGGTCAAAGCCCTCCAGCATATAGGCATACTGGTTCTTTTCCGGCGAGCAGTAACTCAGCGAGGCGAACGAGAGGTTCAGCATCTTCGCCTCATCGTAGTCCAGTTCCACCTCTTTCGTGTGGAGCGGCATTTCGTAGGCGGTAAACGTCTGATACTCTTTCTCGCCCTTCTGCAGGATCTCGATGGCGGTGATATAGACGGGCGGCACTACGCTGTTGGTCTTGATCTGGAAAGGGTAGAACGTGTTGAAGCCGTTGGCCGTGCCAAAGAAGATGCGCCCGTCGCTGGCCTTGATGCCTGCGTTCTGCTGGAACTGCTCGCTTACCAGTCCGTCGTGCAGCGTGAAGCGCTGTATGGGCTCCCCAGCCTCGTATTTTATGATGCCGCGTTCCGTTGAGAGCCATAGCGCGCCACTCTCTTCGATAATGCTCATCACACCGTGCACAGGACGTCCCAGACTGATGCGCTCAAGGCGGTCCTGTTGCTTGTCGTAGAAGCACAGCCCCTCCTGCGTACCTGCCCATAGCCTTCCGCTGCCGTCCACGAGGGCACAGTTCACCTGGTTATTCGGCAGCGAGCCCTCGTTTCCCTCTTCAAATTTATATTTCCTGAAACTGTTCTTGGCAACGTCGTACTGCCACAGACCGTCGCCCTGTGTCGAAAGCCACAGATGGCCTTCGCTGTCCTCGTCCATGTCGATGGTCACGGCTCCTATACTACCTATCCTGTCGAAGCGGTCGTTCTGACGGTCATAGCGGTTCAGCCCCTCCATGGAGGTCACCCAGATTGTGCCGCGACTGTCCTTGAAGATGGCGTAGCAACTCGAATTGTCCAGCGAGTGTATGTCATCATTCTGGGTCTCGTAATGCCTCAGGTTGCCGCTCTCTGTGTTCAGCACGTACACGCCGTTGGCATAGGTGCCTATCCACAGGTCAATGCCGTCCATCGCGAGGGCATGGATGTTCCGTTGCGACAGGATGTCCTGATGCACATAGGTGGTGAATCTGCGTTCCTGGGGCTGGTAGCACATCAGTCCGCCGTCATCGCTGGCAATCCACATCCTGCCCTGACGGTCTTCACAGAAGCGCGAGATGATGTTGCCCGCCAGACGGTCGTCAGCCGAGAAACCGTCAAAACGCCTGCTCACGGGCGATAGGTAGTTCACGCCTCCATAGAAGGAGCCAATCCACAGGCCGCCCTCCTTATCGCTGGTGATGGCATACACGAAACGGTTGCCCAGCGGGTTCCCCGACGGTTGCAGTTCCTCCCTCAGCCTATGCCACTGGCGCGTCTTAGGGTTCAGGCAGATGACACCCTCGTCACAGCCGATGCAGATGCAGTCCTCGCTGCGCTGGTAGAGGGCCAAGATATGGTTGCCCACTTTCTCCGTCTTCGGGTTGAGCACCTGCTCCAGCCGTCCGTCGCTGTGCATCCTGAGCAGTCCCTTCTCCCAGGTACCCAGCCATAGTTGTCCGTCCTTGGTCTGAAGCATGCGCATGGCACTGAAACGCTCGCCACCGTAGTTCAGCCGTGCGTCCTCAAAGCGGTTATTCAGTTTGTTCAGCCTCATCACGGCGGGCTCGTCCCAATTTGTCACGGCCCACACCTGATTGCTGCTGTCCACATAGATCTGTGCTACTGCCTGCCTTGTGATGGGAGGTTCATAATGCTTCGTCTGCCCCGTCTTCAAGTCGTAGCGCCAGATACCCTGCGCCATCGTCGAGACCCATATATGGCCGTCCTTGTCCGTCGCCAGACTCGTCACTTCCGACTGTATTTCCATCGGTAGTGCATCCATCTGTTCCGTCTCGAAGTCCAGGCAGAACACGCCCTTGATCGTTCCTACGTAGATGCCACGTTCACCAGCAATCATCGCCGAGATATACTGGTCGACGCCTGTCTGTGCGATGCGGTAGGGCTTCACGTTCACGCCGTCGTAGCGGCAGAGTCCGTTGTCTGTGCCGAACCAGATGAAACCGAACTTATCCTGAACGATGTTACGCACGGCATTCGCCGTCAGTCCGTCGTCCATCGTGATGCTGCGGTAGCCATAGTCCTCCCTGCCTTGTGATGGCAGCGCCAGGAGGCATATACATAGTGTTAGTAGTAAGACTCGTCTCATTATTTTCCTGTTTTATGAAATGCAAAATAAGCAAATCATCTTTAATAAGCCAAGTCTATGCCCACATAATTAATGATAATTAACGCTATTTGTTTGGAAGGAGGCTGAAGCGATAGGCAAGTGTGAGCATCAGGTAACGGGGGATGCAGTTGTTCCAGGTCTCGGTACGGCCTTGGGCGTTCACGTTGTACTGCACCTTGGAGAGTTGGTGTAGCAGGTCGAAGGCCTGGAGTTTCAGCGTCAGTTTGTCTTTAAGGAACGAACGGCTCAGTTCGGCATTCCACACGAGGTCGTCGGTGTTCATCAGATCGCTGTAGTAGCCCCTTTTGCTGAACATCTTCAGGTCGGTGGAGACGAAGACTTTCAGCCACGGTACCCGGTACTTCACCCAGCCGCCATACTCGTAGTCGAAGGCATCGAGGGCTTCGAAGCCGTCGCGGTGGCTGCGGCTGTGGCGGCTGTTGAACTGTCCGTAACCACCTACAGTCAGTTCGCCATAACTGTATTCCAACTCTGCGTAGGCTCCCGTCGTCAGCGTATTCACCTTGCTCAGGTTGCGCGAGGCGGCATCGTAGGCAATGTCGAAATCCACGCTGTGTTCATATTTCAGGTCGCTTTCCACGAAGTATTCCAGTCGTCGCGCTTTGTCAAGGGTGCCGCTGAGACCGCCTTGCAGGTAGCCCGTCCAGTTGCCGTTCACGTTGTCGTTCATATAGGTATAGCCGCCCGTCTGCTGATTGTAGGTGGTGCGTGTGCCCCAGGCACGTTGCACAACGTCGAATTTGCCGTTCAGCCACCATCTCAGGTTCACGGAGTCGCAGCGGTGCTGGAATCGCCATTGTAAGGTATGGTTGATGTTGTTCTTGAGGTCGGGGTTGTTGATGCGCACGGCCAGCGGGTTGGTGTTGTTGCCGTCGGGCATCAGCGTGGCGAAATCGGGGCGGCTCATGCTCATGTTATACTCTATCTGTATATACCCTTTTGAACTGCCTTTGGCGTAGAGCACCTGTGGACGAAACAACCAGTCGCTACGGCGGGCAAGGGTGTCGAGGCGTGCGTTGTGGTAGTTCATCTGCTCGTTTTGTCGCATGATGGGCAGGTCTATAAGCAGAATACCGTTGTCATAGTTCTTGTAGATGTGGATGGCCCCTGTATATCTGCGGCTCAGGTTATGATGCGTATTGCTGTTGTCGGCATCCAGTGCCTGCATCAGTTCGTCGTGGGTGGAGGGGAGCCACCCGAGGTCGTGCTGCCGTGCATCGCCAAGCCAGTCCAGGCGGTAATTACTGTTGTAGGTACTCTTCTGTTCCTGCTTGTAGTTCAGGGCCAATTCGACACTCCAGTTGTTGAGCAGTTGTAGGCGATAGTTACCTCCTGCCAGATAGCTATAGCCGCTCTGGTGGGTGTCACCGTAGTATTCGCGCTGTTCACTGTCACCACTCTGCCCATAGACAGTCTGTTGACGGCTCCAGTTGTCGCTGGGCTTTTGCAGTTTGTATATGCCTTGAAGGAAAAAGTTGATATAGTCGCCCCAGTTAAACTTCTTGTACGTATTTAGTTGCCCCATCAGATGAAGCGTTTGATACTTATTCAGACTCTCGCGCTGGCTTTGGTTGATGAGGAAGTCGCGGTAGGTGGAATCTTTCGACGTGGCATTAAGATCGCCGTTGGTGTATTTGGCATTGACGGATCCCTCCAATCCTTTAGGCAGCATCCTCAGACGGTTCTCCAAGGTGAATTGGAAGTCTTTCTGGCGGCTGAACGACTCGCTGCCGCCCAGGATGTTACCACCTGTAGAGAACATTTCCGAGGTGGTGCGGCTGTAGTCGTCGGCATCGCTCCACTCGACGCTCGACGACAGTTCCTCCTCCCAGTTCTTGTCGGCATCCTCTGCTGATACGTTGAGGCCAATCTGCTTCGTGGCACGCAAGCCCTGCGGCATCTTCGAGGGACTCCAGTCACCACCTTCACCGGGATGACGGTTCTCATTGATATTATTCAGGTTGCCGAAGGTGGTCACGCGGTTGTGGTCATCGTAATAGAGTCCGAAGATACGTCCCAGATAGCGGTTCTCCGTACCCATGCCGCCCTCGGCATTCAGCAGATAACCGCGATGATACTCGCGTTTCAGGTTCACGTCCATCACGTAGTCCTTCTTCTCCACGTCGCGCCCAACCATCTCACTCTGACGGGTGCTCTTGTGATACACCTTCACGTCCTGCACAATGTAGTAAGGCAGGTTGTCGAGCATCACCTTATTGTTACCTTTGAAGAAGTCCTTGCCGTTGAGCGTCAGGTAATCCACCTTCTGCCCGTTGATATAGATGTCGCCGTTGCTCTTCAGTTCTGCCCCCGGCATCTGGCGCACCAGGCCGTCGAGCATCGACCCCTCAGGCAGGTTGAAGGCCGAGGCGTTATACACGATGGTGTCACCACGATAGGCAATCTTCACCTTCGTGCCCGTGATGGTTACACCGTCGAGATCCACATCCTTGTAGATGTCCTGCCGCTTCTTCATCAGCAGACGGGGCAAGGAGAACTGACTGTTGCGTGCGATGTGGTGCAGGTTGTACGCCATGTAGGTGTCTTCGTAGCCCTCGCATGTACCTTTGATAATATATTTGGCGTTTCTGGCAGGCACCTTCAGGTCGTAGTAGGAATCGCGTACACCGATGAAACTCCTCGTTGAATCCACAAGGGTGGAATCTTCGCGCAGCAGCCACACCTTCGCTTCCAGCGGCACCTTCGTGAACGAGTCATATACCGAACCGAAGAGCCTTATCGTCCGTTCCTTCTTCTGCTTTACTTGCACACTGTCCGTCTGGGCGAAGACATTCTGTGCCAGGAATACACCGAGTAGTGCATTCAAAAATAGGGTTGTTATTCTTTTCATTTACTTAATATACGATTTTTCTTTCTGCGGGGTCGATGATATGGTGATTGGCTTCGAGAGCCTTGATGCTTAGGTTGTTGTATTCTCCTGCATATTCCCTGTTGACGAATGGTTCGTAATAGTCGATGCGACGGGTGGTCTTTGGCAGTGGCGGGAACTTCAGAAGTATATAGATGTGGTCGCCTGGTACGCCTTCGATGAAGAATTCCTGATTAAAGGGGAAGTTGACAATCTCGATGATGGGGTATTTTTCCCCTGTGTCACAATCGCGAAGATAGATTTTGTCGCTGTAGATATAGAAGGTGCGCACCCAGCCCAGTGCCGACACCAAGGCGAGGTA
>JAFUAK010000170.1 GCA_017460765.1 Prevotella sp.
CGATGACAAGCATGTCAACGTCTACGTGAAGATCGATGAGGGTGATAAGTATTTCATCCGCAACGTTACATGGGTAGGCAACACCGTGGTAACCACCGACTACCTGAATGCCGTGCTCAACATGAAGAAGGGTGACGTCTATAACCAGAAGCACATCAACAAGCGCCTGAGAGAAGACGACGATGCCGCTGGCAACTACTATTACAACAATGGATACGTGTTCTCCAACATCGATCCAGTGGAGGTGAACATCGTGGGCGACTCCATTGATCTGGAGATGCGTGTCACCGAGGGGCCGCAGGCCCACCTGAATCATATCCGCATTTACGGCAACGACCGTCTCTACGAGGAGGTGGTGCGCCGTGAGTTGCGCACGAAGCCCGGCGACCTGTTCAACAAGGAGGCCCTGCAGCGTTCTCAGCGCGATATCGCCTCCATGGGATTCTTCGACCCTGAGAAGGTGGTGCCTGATATCAAGCCTAATTATGAGGACGGTACGGTGGATATCAACTGGCAACTTGAGCAGAAGTCCAACGACCAGTTGGAATTCTCATTGGGTTGGGGACAGACGGGTATCATCGGCAAAGTGGGTATCAAGTTCAACAACTTCTCCATCCGTAACCTCTTCGGCAAGAACAAACTTCACCGCGGCATCCTGCCCTACGGTGACGGTGAGCAGTTGGGCTTCAGTTTCCAGACCAACGGTAGTTACTACAGTTCGCTGAGCGCCAACTACGGCACCAACTGGTTTGGCGGCAAGCGTCCGAACAGCCTCAATATCGGTGCTTACTACTCCCACCAGTCAGACATCTCGAGTTACTACCGAAACAACGCGTTCTACAACAACTACGCGATGTACAGTTACGGGTACGGCTCATACAACAACTACTACTACAACTACGACTCGATGCTCGACGATGACAAGACGATGACCGTCTTTGGCGCCTCCATCGGGTGGGGCAAGCGCCTGCGCTGGCCCGATGACTACTTCCAGTTCTCAGCCACCCTCGGCTATACACGCTACATGCTGCGCGATTGGAGTTACTTCTACATCCACAATGGTGACTGTAATAACATCAACCTCGGCCTCACACTGTCGCGTACCTCTACAGACAACCAGTTGTTCCCGCGCCGCGGATCCGAGTTCCTGCTGTCGGCTACCATCACGCCGCCCTGGTCACTCTTCGACGGCAAGGACTACGGCAGTCTGGCCAAGAATACCAATTCAGCCTCCTACGAGGACGAACTCCAGGAGGTCTATCGCTGGATCGAGTACCATAAGTGGAAGTTCAAGACACGCACTTTCACTGCCCTCACGGGCGGCCAGAAGTGCCTTGTGCTGATGACACGCGTGGAGATGGGTGTGCTCGGAGCCTACAACAACGACAAACGCTCACCGTTCGAGACCTTCTACGTCGGCGGTGACGGTATGAGCGGCTATTCTTACGGTTATGCTGAAGAGACCATCGGCTTGCGCGGCTATGAGAATGGTGCGCTCTCCTATTCTTCTGCCTACGAGACGATGATGAAGGGAGGCACAATCTCCTCGTACAACTCCTATGCCTATGACCGCTTCACGCTAGAACTCCGCTATCCGTTCATGCTGGGCAACACCACAATCTACGGCCTTGGCTTCCTCGAAGGCGGTAACGCCTGGGCCAATGCCAAGGACTTCAACCCATTCAAGATGAAACGCTCTGCCGGAATAGGTGTCCGCATCTTCCTCCCGATGGTGGGTCTGATGGGTATCGACTGGGCCTACGGCTTCGACAATGTTTACACCAGCCAGAGCGGTGCCCAGTCCAGAGGCGGCAGCAACTTCCACTTTATCCTCGGCCAGGAGTTCTAAACGGGTAGCATTTAAACCAAATCATAGATTTTACGTCTAAAGGTTATAACACTAAAAGAGAAAGAATATGAAGAGACTAATCATCTGCGCCATCTGTGCCGTCTGCGGCTTTACGACAGTCTCAGCACAGAAGTTTGCTTTGGTGGATATGGAGTATATCCTGAAGAATATTCCTGCCTATGAGCGCGCCAACGAGCAACTCAGTCAGGTGTCTAAGCAGTGGCAGGCCGAGGTCGATGCCATCAACACCGAGGCTCAGACACTCTACAAGAATTACCAAAACGAGGTCGTATTCCTCTCCAAGGAGCAGAAGAAAGCCAAGCAGGATGCCATCGTGGAGAAGGAGAAAGAGGCCGCCGACCTGAAAAAGAAGTACTTCGGTCCCGAAGGCGAACTCTTCAAGAAGCGCACAGCACTGATGACGCCTATTCAGGACGAGATTTACAATGCCGTTAAGGACATCGCCGAACTGCGCGGCTACCAACTCGTTCTCGACCGTGCCAGCGACACCGGTATCATCTTCGGCTCCCCCAAGATTGACATTTCATCGGAGGTTCTCCGTAAACTCGGATATTAACAATTAAAAATAACAACGAAAATGAAGAAATTGATTCTTTGCGCTATTTGCGCAATCTGCGGTTTCACCACCGCCAGTGCTCAGAAATTCGGACACGTGAACACCCAGGAGATTATCCAGGCTATGCCTGAATACAGTAAGGCAGAGACTGAGATCAAGACCCTGCAAGAGCAGTATGAGGCCGACCTGAAGTCGATGCAGGATGAACTGACCAAGAAGGCCGAGGCTTTCGACAAGGAGCAGGCCACTCTACCCGATAACATCAAGCAGCGCCGACAGCAGGAACTGCAGGACATGTATCAGAAGATTCAGCAGAGTTATCAGGACAACCAGCAGGCCTTGCAGAAGGCTTCACAGGAGAAGATGCAGGCTATTACCGCGAAGGTGCTCGATGCTATCAAGGCCGTAGGCCAGGAAGGCAGTTACGTGATTATCAATGAGGTCAATGCCGGCATCCCCTATATCAGCACCACACTCTCTACCGATGTTACGGCACAGGTAAAGACCAAACTCGGCCTGAAGTAATATGAGGCGACTCACAATTCTCATCATAGCCCTGTGTGCTTTCCTGAGCGTGCATGCTCAGGAAAGCACCGGCGGCTTCCGTTTCGGCTATCTCAGTTACGAGACTGCCCTCGTATCGATGCCCGACTACGAGACAGCCCAACAGAAGATGGCTGACCTCCGCGCCCAATACCAGGCCGAAACCAAGCGTGTAGAAGACGAGTTCAACCGCAAGTACGAGGAATTTCTCGAAGGGCAGCGCGACTTCCCCAAGACCATCCTCCAAAAGCGCCAGACGGAACTGCAGGAACTCATGGAGCGCAATATCACCTTTAAGGAGAACAGCCGTCAGGAACTCGCACAGATTGAGAAAGACACGATGGCGCCACTGAAGGCACGCCTCATCGAACTGCTTGAGAAGATCGGCCGCGAACGCGGCTATGCCTTCATTATCGATACAGATACGAAAGCCCTGCCCTTCATCAACCCCGAACAGGGCGACGACATCAACGAACTTGTGCAGGATGCTCTCAAGTAGCCCAGGCCCCATCGGCGTCTTCGACAGCGGCTATGGCGGACTGACCATCCTTGACAGTATCCGTCGCCAACTACCCCAATACGACTACCTCTATCTGGGCGATAACGCCCGCGCCCCTTACGGGCCACGTTCTTTTGACGTGGTATATGAATTTACGCGCCAGGCCGTGCTGAAACTCTTCGAGATGGGTTGCCACCTGATTATATTAGGATGTAACACAGCCTCTGCCAAGGCCCTGCGCACCATCCAGCAGCACGATCTGCCTCAGTGGGACCCTCAGCGCCGTGTGTTGGGTGTCATCCGTCCTACGGCGGAAGTCATCGGCTCGCTCACACAGAGCCGCCACGTGGGCATCCTCGCCACCGAAGGCACCATCAAAAGCAAGAGTTACAATCTCGAGATCCATAAACTGCACCCAGATATTCAGGTCACGGGCGTCGCCTGCCCCTTCTGGGTGCCCCTCGTGGAGTACAACGAGGCCGATTCCCCCGGAGCCGACTATTTCGTCAAGAAGCGCATTGATGAAGTGATGCAGAAGGACCCACGGATCGACACCATTATCCTCGGTTGCACC
>JAFUAK010000171.1 GCA_017460765.1 Prevotella sp.
ATAAGGACAACCTGCAGTGGACCATGCAGCAGTATGCCGACCACGGTATCGGTGCCGTGGAGATTACGCCTATCTATGGTGTGCAGGGCAATCAGGCCAACAATATCCCCTACCTCTCCGACCAGTGGATGGAAATGCTGCGCCAGGTGCAGGCCATCGGCCGACAGACGGGCATCGAGGTCGATATGGCCACAGGTACTGGCTGGCCCTTCGGCGGCCCGTGGGTACCACTGGAAGAGAGCGCCTGTAAGGCCATCTTCGTGGATACCGTCTTCCACGGCAAGAGCGTCAGTAACCTCGAACTGAAAGTATCGGAGAAGGATGCGCCATACAGTCATCTCCAGAAGGTGATGGCCTACTGTCAGGGTAAGGCCTTTGACGTGACGGACTTCGTCCACGACGGCCAACTGACATGGACTGCTGCGGAAAGCGGCCGCTGGGATGTGGTGGCCCTCTTCGTGCGCTATGGTGTGATGAAGGTGAAGCGCGCCGCCCCTGGCGGTGAAGGCTGGGTGATCGACCACTTCGACAGGCAGGCCGTAGGCAATTATCTCCGTTATATCGAGGCCGCCTTCGAGCGTACCCATACGCCCTACCCCCACACGTTCTTCAACGATTCCTACGAGGTGGAGGCAGCCACCTGGACACCTACCCTGCTCGATGAGTTCGAGCAGCGCCGCGGCTACCGGCTCCAGGACTTTTTCCCACAACTCCAGAACGGAGACACGAAAGTGTTGAGCGACTATCGCGAGACGCTCGGCGACCTGCTGCTCGAGAACTTCACCCGACAGTGGACGGCCTGGGCCCACTCCCACGGTGCCATCACCCGTAACCAGGCACACGGCTCACCTGCCAACCTCATCGACTGCTATGCCGCCGTGGACATCCCTGAAATCGAGGGCTTCGGCCTCTCCGACCTCGGCATCAAGGGACTGCGCACCGACCCTGGCAAGACGCGCAAGAACGACTCCGACTACTCGATGTTCAAATATGCCCCGTCGGCAGCCCATGTCTGCGGTAAGCCCTACACGTCGAGCGAGACCTTCACCTGGCTCACGGAGCACTTCCGCACCTCCCTCTCCCAACTGAAGCCCGATCTCGACCTGATGTTCTGCGCGGGTGTGAACCACATGTTCTTCCACGGCACCTGCTATTCGCCGAAGGACGATCCCTGGCCGGGCTGGAAGTTCTATGCCTCCATCGACATGTCGCCCACGAACAGTATCTGGCGCGATGCCCCCTACTTCATGCAATACGTGGAGCGCTGTCAGAGTTTCCTGCAATGGGGACAGCCCGACAACGACTTCCTCGTCTACCTGCCCATCCGCGACATGTGGCAGAAGCAGCCCGACAGGCTCCTGATGCAGTTCTCCATCCACAAGATGGGTGAACTGGCCCCCGAATTCCGCCAGACCATCCTCGACATCGACCGTGCCGGTTTCGACTGCGACTATATCAGCGACCGGCTGCTAAGCACTGTAACGGTGGAAAGTGACATCAAACGCCTTGTGACAGAAAGCGGCACCTGCTACAAAGCCATCATCATCCCTTCAGGCACAACCGTCACGCCGGAACTGAAGAAGAAGTTAGACCAGTTGTCGCCATACGTCATCTACGGAGAGTCACCAGAGGACATGTCACGGTTTGCCCGCCCTGAGGAGATCAAGACCAAGTCCGGCCTGAAAGCCATTCGCCGTCAGAATGACAGCGGCTATCACTACTTCATCGCCAACCTGAGCGATCACGACATCAGCGACGACTATACCTTGGCAGTGCCCTTCGAGGATGCCGTGTGGTTTAACCCGCTTAACGGCGAGATGTATCAGGCCGTCGTCCACGACAAGATGATCCGGGTGGATCTGGCCAGCGGCGAGTCCATGATCCTGCAGACTTACGACAAGCCCTTAGCGTCCAAGGCCTCACTTCCCGACAAGCCACTGCACGGCGGAGTCTGTAAGGCCATTGACACGCCCTGGAGGCTGACCTTCATGGAGGAAGCCCCCAGGGTGGCCGCCGCATTCGAACTGCCGGAACCCCGGACATGGGAATCACTCGACCATGACAGCGCGAAGGTAACGATGGGAACAGGTGTCTATACCACCACCATCAAACTGACGGGCAAGGAGGCCCGCCATCACTGGCTCATCGACCTGGGCGACGTGCGTGAGTCTGCCCGAGTGTATATCAACGGAGAACCGATCGGCTGTGCCTGGAGCGTGCCGTTCCAACTCGACTGCAAGCATACACTCCACAAAGGCAAGAATGAGATCCGCATCGAGGTGACCAACCTGCCCGCCAACCGCATCGCCGACCTCGACCGCCGGGGCGTGAAATGGCGCAAGATGGAAGAGATCAACGTGGTGGACATCAACTACAAGCGTACCACCTACGAAGGCTGGGAACCCGTGAAGAGCGGACTCAACTCAGCGGTCAAGTTGATACAGATACAATGATTACAGGAGTTTCCTGTAACAGCGGTGACGGCGGTGGATGGTAGCCTCCAGATACTGCCACTGGGAGAGCACGCCCTCGTTGGACTCCATCTGGGGGCCGGTCTCTGCCCACTCGAAGCCGTAGGCCTGGAACTGACGGATCAGGTCGTCGAAGATCAGGGCATTGGCCCCCTTCGAACGGTATTCGGGCAGCACGCCGATCAGCAGCAGATCGACCACGGGCGTCTTGTGCCACTTCAGTATCTTCAGCAGGTGCCACCAGCCGAAGGGCAGCAGCCGCCCGTCGCGCGTCTTCTGCAAAGCCTTTGAGAACGAAGGGAACGTGATGCCGAAGCCCACCATCTTGTCGCCGTCCATGATGGCAGTGACAAGATTCAGGTCGGCAATCTTGATATAGTCGTTGACGAGTTTGTCAATCTGCCTGTCCGACAACTGACTGAAGCCGTAAAGATCCTTATAGGTCGCGTTGAGCAGGTCGAACACCTTGCGTCCGTAGCCCTCCTCGATCAGTTCGTGGCGCGTAAACTTGTGTACCCGCAGTCCATAGCGGCGGCGCACCATCTCCGTGATCTTCTCAAACTTCTCGGGCACCTTCTCGGGCACCTTCACCTTGCACTCCACGTAGTCGTTGTCCTTCTTGAAGCCGCCGATGCGCTCCATGTGCTTCGGATAGTAGGGATAATTATAGTTCACATACATCGTGCTGACCTGGTCGAAGCCCTCCACCAGCATCCCCTCGCGGTCGGTATCGATGAAGCCCAGCGGCCCGGCAATCTCCGTCATGCCGCGCTGCCTGCCCCAATCTTCCACGGCCTTCAGCAGGGCAGTGGACACCTCGGTGTCGTCGATGAAGTCGAACCAGCCGAAGCGCACCTGATGGCAGTTCCAGCGCTCGTTGGCCCTGCGGTTGATGATAGCCGCCACGCGCCCCACGACCTTCCCGTCCTTGAAGGCCAGGAAATAGGTTGCCTCGCAGCATTCAAATGAAGGATTCTTGTCACTACGCAGCGTAGCCTCCTCGTCGAAATAGAGGAAGGGCACGGCACAGTCGTCACCGCGATAGAGATCGTAGTAGAACTGGATGAATTGTCTGAGTCCGCGTTTATCTGTTACCTCTCGTATTTCTACCATAACATTCTTAAGCAGTCATGTTTTCACGGTGCAAAAATACGTCAAATCAGCGAAACCACAAAGGAAATCCACAAAAAACTTGCACAAAGTCGCTGTTTTTTGTGCAATATAGCAGAAAATCCCCGCTTCCGAATCGGAGGCGGGGATTGCTTAGTCAGAGGTA
>JAFUAK010000172.1 GCA_017460765.1 Prevotella sp.
ATGCCCGCCTTCAACTTCGCCGACGAGAACGGCTACGTCTCGCTCATCGACCTGCTCGACGCCGAGTCCGTCGCCTACGGCATCAACATCATCGACCACGCTGCCGAGCCGATGCAGCAGAGCATCATCGTCGTGCGCCAGCTGCTGCAATACGTGCAGACCCTCTTTGGCACCTATCAGCAGCAGAAGGGCGAGTAACAGAATTCAAAGCATATTATAAATAGGTATAATCCTTTGATCAAAAACAAAATGAAAAAGATTCTGAATTGGGTGCTGGCCGCCACCCTCGTTTGCGGCGCAAGTGTATTCACATCGTGCTCGTCGGACAACGACGACAACCCCGCCCAGGAGCAGGCAAAGAAGAACCGCAAGGAGTTCGTGGAGCATACCCGCAGCGTGATGAAGGACCTGGCAGAGAACCTCAACTTCACGTCGTGGAACGCGGCCAACAACCTGAACCTGTATTTCAACCAATACGTGCTCAACAACCCTGAGTTCAACAAGGCCGTGCTCTCCGCCTTCATGCAGAAGTATCAGCAGAGCATCAAGCCCGTCGAGGAAGGTAGCGAACTGGCCGAGATGGACTATACAATGTACGGCACGGTGGACTTCACCGAGTTCAACTACCGCTTCACGGAGAATACCGACAACACTGGCTTCGACGTGGAGGAGGCAGAGGACTTCGAGGTCGTGCTCAATGGCTGGAACGTAAAAACGCAAGAGGTGGAGAACGGTATGTACAAACTGACGCTCAAGGCCGGAGGCGGCCAGAGTTTCAAGTTCGTACATGCTTCAAGCCAGAAGGAGGGACTTGCCATCGTTGTCATCATGCCATCTGAATTCCAGTTCGCCATCTCCGACAAGACGAGCGGTGCGTGGATGGACTGCTTCACGGGCTCGTTCACGAATCAGGTCAGTGTTTCCGCAGGGCATGAGTATGCAGAGTTGGCCCGCGACACATGGAGCGTCAGCGGTTCTGTCAGTTCCAACTTCCCGGCAGTAGCAAGCCTGAACGAGAAAGGCGACCAGGCAACACTCAATTTCTCTGTCTTGAGCGACAAGGTGAATATGAAAGGCGATGTGGCCCTCAGCTGGGAGCAGAACGGGCGCAAGATGATTGACCTCTCGTTCACGGAGACTGGTGACGGCACAGGCGGCATCTACCGTCTCGACCTGTCACAGTTCTCGTCGTCGGCCTCCATCTTCGACGTGATAGCCGCCCTTCTTACCACCCGCAACCTCGACGAGGCCAAGATTACGCTGCTCGACGACCTGACCACCACGCTTAGCGTCAGCGACATGACGAAGGCGCTGGAACTGGCCCGTGCGTCTGCCTCCGCCCGCCGCAACTATGCCGACGAGCAGACCATCGACCGTTATACGCAGCAGATGGACCAACTCATCAAGGCCGAGATGACCTGCAAGGGTGTCAGCCAGACCATCCCCATGCGCCTGACAACGCAGAAGTTCGGCGTTGACTACTGGACGATGCCCGCCTTCAATTTCGCCGACGAGAACGGCTACGTCTCGCTCATCGACCTGCTCGACGCGGAGTCCGTCACCTACGGCATCAACATCATCGACCACGCCGCCGAGCCGATGCAGCAGAGCATCATCGTTGTGCGCCAGTTGCTGCAATACGTGCAGACCCTCTTCGGCACCTATCAGCAACAGCAGGGCGAGGAGGAGTCGAACTGATAGTATTTCGCCTCGCGCGTTCTTTGACATACTGAGACAAACGGATAAAAATTCGAAGAATCCTTTGTAGTTTCGCGGAAATTGCTTACCTTTGCAGCGTCATTTAATTCATTGCACGATGTATAAGAGTAGATCCATTCCGACACTGAGCGGTAAAAACGCCGAGTATTTCCGCGAAATACAGGCAGAGATGCAGCACACTGAAAGCCAGGAAAAATGGCAGGCAGTGGGCGAGGGTGTGAAGGCTATGATGCAAAGGGCAGGCAAAGAGGCATGGGGTATCTGAGTGAGAATTGCGATTTTGCACCTTTGACACAACAACTTCACGATGCACTGACAGGATTTGACTGTCAGCGCGAGCCTGCTATACAGGAATTCTTCCGCGATGAAGCCATCCTGAATGCTGAGGAGTTGATGAGCAAATCCTATTGTTTCTATAGGAAAGATACAATGGAAGCAGTTGCGGCATTCTGCGTCATTAATACAGATATTGCCATCGACATGATTCCTAAAAGCACAAGAAACAAGCTGAACCGTAAGATACCGTACGCCAAACAGCGTGACCAC
>JAFUAK010000173.1 GCA_017460765.1 Prevotella sp.
GAGATGAAGTGAAGGCTGGTGATACTGTCATCGTGCTGGAAGCCATGAAGATGGCTAACAACCTGACCGCTGAAAAGGACGGTAAGGTGACGGCTATCTGTGTCAAGATTGGTGAGAGCGTCATGGAAGATGACGCCCTGATTGTCATCGAGTAATTGACTACTTATATAAAAAAGAGAGAATGGTTAACAAGCCATTCTCTCTTTTTTATACTCAAACCTTAATTTATTTAGTAATACGGATCCAGTCGGCATCCACCCAACCGCGATCACATTTCGGATCTGTCTCTGCTGCAATGAAGCCGAACTTGGCACCAATCCATTTGCCTTCCTTCATTTGGAACTCAATGCCACAGGGCGAGAACTTCTTACCATCCTTGCTCCATGCGAAATTCATCTTTGAATCATTCACCGAAAGACGAAGATAGATATCCTCATGGATTCCAGGCTTATAGTCAATCTTATCAACAGCAGTTGGTTTCAGGGTGGCAAGCACCTCTTCCGTCTGTGGATTGCCCTTATCGGCTGCCTTACAAGTCATCTGGACAAGTTGGAACTCCTGTCCCACGCGCTTCACGACAAGGGCAGAATAATCCAGTCCCATCATAATCAGACCGCCAAACTGCCCGTCAGCCTTTGAGGTCATGCGGATCTTGGTAGTTACGGTAAACTGATCTGCCGGCGTCTTCTGGAGCAGGAGATTGGGTACTTCCCAGAAATTTTTCCAACCTTCAGAAAGTTTGTATGTATAGATGCGGAACGTACCAAATGCCGTAGGGACACCAAATTTCTCATCATAGTTGGCATGCCACTGCCATTGCTTGCCCATCACGGGTGCATTAAACTCATCACTCTCCACAGGGTTCACGATTATGCTCGAACTGCTCTTTGGCTTCTTATAAGTCGTAACAGGCTCCCCCTTCTTACCCATGATAGGCCAGCCTGTAGACCAGTCAACAGGATTGAGATGGACAACACGCCCGTAGGCTTCTTTATCTTGGAAATGAAGGAACCAGTCCTCGCCATATTTCGTATGCACCCATCCTCCCTGATGAGGGCCGTTGATATTGGTCTTACCTTGTGCCAATACGATCTTATGCTCATAGGGACCATAGGGTGACTTCGAACGCATCGCGAGTTGGAATCCAGTGGGGACGCCACCAGCCGGGCACATAATCCAGTACCAGCCATCACGCTTATAGAACTTCGGGCCTTCGCAGGTACGATTCTCCGTGCCATTTCCGTCGAAGACGATGACAGGCTGACCGATAGCGCGAGTGCCATCTGCAGACAATTCTCTGACAGTCAGCACACTGGCAAACTTACTCCGAGAATTAGCCCATCCATTCACCAGATAGCAACGTCCATCCTCATCCCATAGGGGGGTAGTGTCGATATAGCCTTTCCCTGCAATCACACGAACTGGTTTTTCCCATTCTCCTGCAGGATCACCGCCACGGGTCTTCACCATCATTACACCATAATCCGGATCTCCCCAGTAGATGTAATACTCTCCATCATGATAGCGGATAGATGGAGCCCACACACCATTACCGTGTGAAGGCTTATTAAACTCCTTGCGAGGTTTCAACACCTTCAGGGCGTAATTGACAATTTCCCAATTTACCAAATCCTTGGAATGAAGAATCGGAAGACCTGGAATACATTGGAACGATGACGCTGTCATATAATAATCTTCCCCTGAGGGACCGACACATACATCAGGGTCTGAATAGTCGGCATTGATCACAGGATTCGTATAGGTCCCGTCGCCATTGTCGGGTGACCATACCTCCGAACGATACTGGGCATGTGCCACCAAAGGCAATACCACAGACAAGCAGATTAGTTTCAATTTTGTCATAGTTTTCGTAGTTTGAGTTTATAAATATTTTTATCGTATTCTATATTCATCACCATAGGAAGTCCTTTTAATTGGCGAGTCAGACTCAAGGCCACATGCCCCATCGTCCGCCGGAGGTTGATTTCCACGCAAGGATGAAGTAAGAAGCCCTCCTTGTCCTCTCGTGCTACAATCATCATATCAATACCGAACGGTCCCTTGTATTTGCCTTTGAAAAAATCGCCTGTCAATAACGAAACCCTTTGTCGAGTATCGTCTAACAAAGTGACTGGAATATAATGGCTTATCATTTCCAATTTGTCTTCTTCATCAGCCAAAACATTTCCTGTATAGGCACCATTAGAGGTATGGAATAAGGAAAGCCCCAAATAAGTAACATGGCCCTCGCCATCGCTCTCAAACTCCATGCCGAAATCTTTTACCTTATTATAATAAGGCTCTATCATAATGCTTCCTTGACGGTCAATAATATTCCTGGCCCATCCTTTGTCATAACAATTCATATTACCCTCCAAGAAACGGACACCACGTCCGCTACTACTCCAAGGAGCCTTGACGACCATCTTTCCTACCGTATTCAAATGTTCCAGAACCATTTCTAACGAATCCAAATACAGGGCTTCGCCAGTGGTTCCGTCTACCTGCAATTGTGCAAGCAGTATCTGAGCACATCTTCTGTGAGAGAGTTTTCGAATCTCATCCAATTGATCCACTGAAGGCAACAGTTGCTCCGCCACACCGTGCCGCAACAGGAAGGTACAAACGGCCTTGTCCCATCCCCATACTTCAACAGCCTCAATGGCAGCACGGGCAATTTGCTCCTTAGATAGGAACCGCCCGAAAGGCCGATGCGTTAATAGACGGTAGCGCCATTCCGCATCCTCGACATTTTCTACAAGCACTAAATCATCGTCACCTGCCCACAAAGCCAGAATATAACCGAGGTCTGCACGCAGTTGACGACCAGCATGAGGGGCCGTGAAATTGCTCAAATCTGCCGCCAATGCAAGATCGTGCTCCGGGTTGAAAACGTGTAATTTTACCATTTCAGGGTGCAAAGATATACAAAGAAACAAGAAAAATCGCACATTTTAGCAAGATTTTGCTATTTTGACTTTGCAATTTGCAGGAAAAGTAGTAACTTTGCACCTGTTTTAAAACAAATCAAACAGGATGGAAGCATTTTTCAGGACGCACAGATACCTTGTTGAGCATACCAATGCACCAGTACGCCGTACGCTGATGGACGAGATTGACTGGTCTGACCGTATGATCGGCATCAAGGGAACGCGTGGCGTTGGCAAGACCACCTTCCTCCTGCAATATGCCAAGGAGCACTTCGATATACTCGACAAGCAGTGCCTGTATATCAACATGAACAACTTCTACTTCCAGGGCCACGGCATCGCCGACTTCGCTGGCAGTTTCTACAAGCGTGGAGGCCGCGTGCTGCTCATCGACCAGGTGTTCAAGCAGCCCAACTGGAGCAGTGAACTGCGGAAGTGCTACGACCTCTACCCCAACCTGAAGATTGTTTTCACAGGATCGAGCGTGATGCGCCTGAAGGATGAGAATCCTGAACTCAACGGCATCGTGCAGTCCTAC
>JAFUAK010000174.1 GCA_017460765.1 Prevotella sp.
AACTGTGTGTTCTTCTTGCCGCCTTGGTCGGCCTTGGCATTGACGCGGAACATGGCCTTGTCGCCCTTGACGGCCCAACCTGCAACGAACAGAGGAACGCCGACGAAGGTCAGGTCGTCCATGAACTTGTAGGGCTTGACATCTGGATTCGTCTTCGACTTGAAGAAGTCGAAGTCCATCTTAGAGCTGGCAGAAGAGGCATCCATGCCAAGATTAATGGTATTCCTCTCGGAGAAGTTGAGTTCGGGCTTCATCTCAGGTGTTTCCAGCTTGAGGGGTTCCATTTCACGATAGCTCCCGTCTTGCGAACTTCGCACAGCCGAGCTGTCTGCGTAGGCCTGAACTGTCAGCGCTACAGCGATTGCAGTTAAAAAATGTCGAATTCTCATAAATCTTTAGTTTGAAGTTAGTAATTAGAAGATTTTGTAAGCAACTCGTACCTCCACGTTTGGCCATGCTTTCAACCATGACACAATATTGGCGACACCGGCATCCTTGCCTGACGATTTGATCTCAGTTCCGTTGTTCAGCACGAATTTCGGTGCTCCCCAGAACAGAAGACCTGCATCAACAGCTAGGCTGACACGATGGGTCTTAGCGAAGTGCTGGCCAAAGCCGACGCCGAGATAGGGCTTCACGGCATTGGTCTTCATGCGCACGTCGATATTACCATTCTCGTCGGCCGTGAACACGTAGTCGCCGAACTTCAGGCCGATGGGCTGATAGTTAGTGTGGAAGATACGGTTGTAGTTTTCCACCTTCTGATTGGCGTCGTAGAGGAAATCCAGGCCTCCCTCGTTGGTGTTGCGGAAGTGAATGAAGTTCTGGCTACCAACATACAGACCAGCAGAGAAGTAGAAAGGCTGGTTTTTAAAGGGATGCACTTCGCCCAAGAGGTAGAAATTCCAGAAGTTTGGCTTGACGGCCAGTTCCACCTTATCTACCATTTGAGAACGCTTCACGGCATCAGCCTCCACCATCTGCATCTCGGTGATTTCGGTGGCGGTGTTGATGGCCTTGAATTTGATTTTACCAACATTCCATCCGGCAAAGCCTGCCCTGACCGACACTAACTTGTGGACGGGCATAGCCACATCGATGCCACTTCCTGTGGTTCCTGTAGTGAGACCCACTGAGAGATGGTTGAACAAGCCTTCTTCAGCATGCAACTTATCAGTGTCCTGGGCGTTAGCCCCTGCTGTTGTCATCATCATCGCTATAAGTGCGATAAGCTTCAAAATATAGTGTTTCATATCTTTTCCTCGAGTGTTATTATTTAAAATGCTGTTTGTTCGACTTGATAAGCAGGTTGGTAAGCGACTGGCTCAGCGGGTGGAACCCGTACAGGTAGTCGCTGGTGTAGGGCGTACCACCATTGATGACACAGTGCACGTAGTCGTGGCAGGCCATATCCATAGGCATGATGCCTACGGTGCCCTGATAGTTCAGCAGGTCGTCAACGACCAGTGGGTGCAGGTTGGTGGCATTGGTGATGTAGCCGCGCGGCGACACCTCGGTATAGGCCGAGCAGTGGTTGACGATCCAGATATTGTCGTCTGAAGCGGTGGCCTCACGGGCGGTGTGCATCATGTCGATGACCGTCTGCTGCTTGTTCTTCATCCGCTTCTCGGTGGTGGTCTTGTAGTAGTCCTGCTTGTAGAGCGTGGCCATGATCGTGGAGTCGTTCATGTTGTACATCGCACAGTGGCGCTGGGCCTCGGGGTTGAGTTCCTCATCGATATCAGGATCCTCGTCAGGCCAGTCGCAGTAAACGATAGGATAATGGAAGGCAGCGTTCACCGGGCGCAGGTCGAAGCGGCTCAGCCACAGTATCTTGCCGCGCATCTCGCCGACGGTGATTTCAGGGCGCCAGTTCTCGACGAACAACCCCTGGTACTTCGGCTTGCTCAGCACCTTGTCGAGCAGCTCCGTCCATCTGTTCTGGTTCTCCATACCGTTGTCGGCCTGGATTTTTGCAATGAAGAACTCCGTGGGATGGGCTTTCAGGAAGCTTTGAAGCTGGTCGATGGTCTCCTCGAAAGTGAAGTCTATCTCGCTGACGCCGTGCGTCAGGCGCAGGATCTGCTTCTCTTTCGGGTTGGTGGCGAGTGTGTCGATGCTCACCACGGGACGAATGTCGAAGAAGCGAATACCGCAGGCCATCTGCTCCTCGAGGGTAGATACCTGGCTGATGGCCGTCATGTTGAACACGAACTTCAGTACGGGCTGGTAGAAGCCCATGCCGGTCATGGTGTCGTGGGTGCCGGGGATACTCAACTTACACACCTTTGTCTCGTCCTTCACCATGCTTAGCCAGTCGGTAATGGGGGTAGGCAGGTCGTATTCATGGACGATGGTGTCCTGATAATTCTCTGAGAAGAGGAATGGCGAGTCGAGGGAGATCCCTTCTTCGTAGGCTTTCGCGAAATCCTCTTCGTCACAACTGTTCAGTGCTATCGTGGCCAGGATGGCCAGGAGGACATACATTAATTTTCTGTTCATTATCTTCTGTTTTGTTTGTTAATTGTTTTTTGATCATAATGTTATAGCCGCACGCCGAAGAAGGTTCGGATGCGCCATTTGGTGTTATACACGGAGAAGTCGTCGCGGTCGCCGATGTTGGTGTAGTTGTAAACCATCGAGAGGCCAATGAACTTGTTGCTCCAGTTGCGCACCACGGCTCCCCGACCGGTGATGATGGCCTCGGGGAACTTATAGTGCAGTTTCATGCAGTCGTCACCAAAAGTCAGGGAAGCTGGGCTATAAACCATCAGGGTGGGCAGCGCGGAAATGTGCAGCAGCCAGCCCCGTGCGGGCACGAAGTTGTAGCCGTAGCCCGCCCCGATGCCCACATTATTCATCTTCAGCTTCAGCCCCTGCTCCCAGTCGAGGGTGGCCCGCTGTGCCATGTAAGAGGCGGCCAGCAGGAAACTACCCGCCGAGCGACGCTGGATGTAGCTCTGCGAGAAGGCTGCGGGATAGGAGAAGCGGCGATTATTGAACGCATAGTAGGCATTCAGGTTCAAAGTCTGCACCTTCAGCATACCGTCGGGCAAGTCGATGCGGCCTAGGCCCTCCTGGTCATACCAGCCTGTGAAGTTCTTGGCATCCTGGTAGATGACATCGAAACCGAAGTCGCGGCGGTAACAGTTGAGGTTGAGTTCGTAGTCCTGGTACTTTCCCATCATCTTGCCGGGGTTAAGTCCTACGCTGAGCGTGATGCCGTGATAGCTGACGCCCAGGCTAAGCGTGGCCTTGTTGTTGGCTTCCATCTGCGACTTGAAGTGTTGCCCCATGTCGATGCCCTCGGTCTCGATGGTAGCGCCAGACACGTTCAACCGCGCCCTGACAGTCCAATCGGTGCTTGGGCGCTGGACGTATGCCGTGTCGTAACTCACCTTACGGTAGTTCGTGGTCAGCATCTTGTCAACACGCTGAAGAATGTTCTGCGCCGACAAGGGCATCGTCATGCCCAGCAGGAGTACTGTGGCAGACAACATTGCTAATGATAAATGTCTCTTTTCCAATGAGCTATGTTTTAAAATTCTACTTCGTTCCACCACCGAGGGAGATATAAAGGGCAATGACGGCCTCGGCTGCATCGTACATGTTCATGGCAGCGCTGAGTTGTGCGTTGAGCAGCGACTCCTGTGCCGTGAGCACTTCGATGTAACTGGCCTTTCCGTTGTCCATCAGTTCGTGAGTACCGGTGTATGCCTCACCGAGCACCTCTACCTGACGCTGGTAGTAGCTGTGCTTCTCGCGAGCCGTCATGCACTTGGTCAAGGCCTCGTTCACCTCGTTGCCGGCGTTGATGACCGTCTGCACGTACTTCTTCTGCAGGTCTTCTTCGGTGAGCGTGGCTATCTTCTTGTTGGCAATCAACTTGCCACGGGCGAAGATGGGCTGTGTGAGTTGGGCGACGGCGTTCAGCAACAGTTTGCCCGGGTTGACGACGATGCCGGCATCATTGGTCCATCCGGCAATGCCGCTGAGCGTGATGCTGGGATAGAAGGCCGAACGGGCAGCCTGCGTGTTGTAGAAAGCCTCTTCCATGGCATGGTTGGCCATGCGGATGTCAGGACGGTTCTCCAGCATCTGGGCCGGTACGCCGATCTGCAGGTACTTCGTGTTGAACATGCGCTCTTCCGCTTCACCTGTCGCCTCAGCATGATGCAGGGTGGAGGTGCCCCATTTCTGGCGGTTGATGTGCTGCGGGCTGACGGCCAGCAACTTGCAGATGGCGTTCTCGACGGTTCGGATGTTGCGGCGGGTATCGGCAATCTGCGTCTTCACGTTCAGGTAGGATGCCTCCATTTGGTTGACGGCAGTGCTATAGGCCTTGCCGTTCTCCCAGAGTGCCTGCTCGGTCTCAAGCGACTTGTTCCAAAGGCTGTCGGTCTGGGTGAGGATTTCCAACTGCAGGTCGAGCACTTGCAGCATCAGGTACTGCTGGGCCGTGACGGAGATGAGGTTGGATTGAACGGCCTGTTGCTGCATCTGAGCCTGCAGGACGACGGCCTTTGCCGCACGCTTCTGGTTGGTGATGGAGCCGAAGAGGTCAATGTCCATCGACAGTTGCAACGGCAGGGTGTAGGTCTTCGAGGCGGCACTCTTGTCGAAACTGGAGAGTGCGCCCTGAGGTGCGAAGTAGAGCGAGGGCAGGTAGGCCAGTTTGGCTGCCGTCAGTGCGGCTTCGCTCTTCTCCACGGCGATGCGTGCGGAGTTGAGGTCGGTATTGTTGGCCAGCACCTGCTCAATGAGTTGCTGTAGCAGCGGGTCGGTGAAGAACTCGCGCCACGACACCTGGGCCATGGACGTATTGCCAGCGGCTGCCTGGATGTTCTCTTCGGTGCCAAAGGCATCGGCGGGCGTGGGGGTGTTCTGCTCGTACTTATTATAGATGCCGCAGCCCGTGAGCATCAGGCTCACGGCTGCAGCGACGAAGATATTGCTTACTCTTTTCATGATTCACTATTCACTATTGACTTATCACTTTTCACTTTAACAGCACCCTGATACTTCTCGTGCAGATTCTGGAACACGATGAAGAAGGCAGGAACGACAAAGAGCAGGGCAATGGTACCTATGCTCATACCGCCGATGACGCCAAGAGCCAGGGCACGGTTACCGTTGGCACCTGCACCACCCTCAATCACCAGAGGAATCATACCGATGATCATCGTGGCCACCGTCATCAGGATGGGGCGCAAACGCTCCTTACAGGCAGCGAAGGCGGCATCGTAGATGCTCAGGCCCTGTGCACGTCGCTCGGAGGCGAACTCGGTAATCAGGATGGCCGTCTTTGCCAACAAGCCAATCAGCATGATGACACCCGTCTGCAAGTAGATGTTATTGTCCATGCCAGGCAGGCTCAGCAAATTGCCGAAATAAGCAAACACAAAGGCACCCATCAGTCCGAAAGGCACGCTGAAGAGCACGGCCCACGGCGTGAACCAAGAGTTATACAGCGAGGCCAGAATGAGGTAGATCAGGATGACGCAGATGACGTAGATCAAGGCAGTGGCATTAGAGCCGGCAGTCTCCTCCAACTCACGCGACATACCGCTATACTCGTAAGAGGCGGTAGAGGGCATCTCCTCCTTGAACACCTCGGCGATGGCCTTGTGGGCATCACCCTCGGTATAGCCGCTACCGGTCTGGATGTAGCAGGTGATGCTCTGGAACAGGTTGAAGTGCTCGATGCTGGAAGGACCGACAATCTCCTTCAGCGAGACAAACTCAGCGATAGGCGCCATCTTGCCGTTACCCACCTGCACGAAGATATTGTGTAGCGACTGCGGGTCAAGACGATATTCGGGTGAGGCTGCCGCCATAATGCGATAAACCTTACCATACTGGTTGAAGTTGCCGATATATGCGCCACCGCAGAAGGTGCCGAGCGTGTTGAGCACATCGGCCGGTGAAACGCCGGCGCGGTCGCACTGGGCCGCATCGACATCGACCTGATACTTCGGGAAACGCTCGGAATAGGTCGACATGGCCGAGGCAACCTCCGGACGCTCAGACAGTTTAGCCAAGAAATGCTCGGTTTGCTTGGCAAACTCCGACAGATTACCATCGGTGGGATCCTCGACGACCAGCGTGACGCTGTTACTCGTACCATAGCCGGGAATCTGCGGCATCTCAAAGGGTGTCACCTGCACGTTCTTGATGTCCTGACAATCGAAATAGAAGCGGTACATGACAAGGGTTAGCAGGTGGTTCATGCCAGGACGTTCCTCCCAGTTCTTCAGACGTACCACCAGGGTAGCGAAGTTGGAACCGGCACCCGAGAGCATACCATAGCCGCAGCACAGGGCGAAACTCTCCATCTCGGGAATCTTCTTCACCTTGTCCTCCACCTGCTTCATAATCTCACGGGTCTGTTGCAGCGTGGTTCCTTCCGGTGCACTGAGGTCAACCAGGAACACGCCCTGGTCCTCCTGCGGCACGAGGCCAGAAGGCAGGTTCCTCATGAAGAACACCAGCAGCACAGCGGCCACTGCCAGCAGGCTCCATGCCATGAGGGGGCGCTTGATGAACTTCTGGACGCTCTTTGAGTATTTGTTATAAATAGCGTTGTAACTGACGTTGTAGGCTTTCTTCGTGTAGTAGGTAATGCCCTTACCCTCCTTCTTGCCTTCCGTCACGCGCATCATGATGGCGCAGAGTGCAGGACAGAGCGTCAGGGCAGAGACGCACGACAGACCGACGGACGAAGCAATCGTAATACCAAACTGGGTGAAGAAGGTGCCTGAGGTACCCGGCATGAAGGTCACGGGGATGAACACGGCCATAAATACCAAGGTACACGAGACGACGGCTACCGACACCTCGTTCATGGCCTGACGGGTGGCCTCGCGGGCATCGCTGATACCACCCTCCATCTTCGCCATGACGGCCTCGACCACCACGATGGCATCATCCACCACCGTACCGATGGCCAGCACGAGGGCGAAGAGCGTCAGGATGTTGAGTGAGAAGCCTGCCAGCGACACGATGGCAAAGGTGCCCAGCAGTGACACGATGATAGAGATCGACGGAATGATGGTGGCCTTGAAGTTCTGCAGGAAGAAGAACACCACGAGCACCACGAGGATGATGGCGATGACAAGCGTCTCGACCACGTTGTGGATGGCAGCGAACAGGAAGTCGTCGGAGGTCATCAGGGTGACGAACTCCAGTCCGGCGGGCATCGTTGCCTTCACCTCCTCAAACGTCTTGTTGATGCGGGCGTTCACCTCGGTGGCATTGGCACCCGGTGCCTGGTAAACCATGAACATGGCACCCGGACGGTCCTGGATGTTCGAGGTGAAGTTGTAACTCATGGCACCGATCTTCACTTCGGCCACGTCGCTCAGGTGGAGCATGCCGCCGCCGCTGGTACGCAACACGATGTCGTTGAACTCCTCGACGGTCTTCAGCGTACCCTTGTACTGCATGGTGTACTGGTAGGAGTTCTCCGACTTCTCGCCCAGCGAACCCACCGCCGCAACGAAACTCTGTCCACCGATGGCAGCGAAGATATCGTTAGGAGTCAGGCTGTATTGTGCCATCACGTCGGGCTTCAGCCAGATGCGCAGGGCGTAGGTGTTGCCGAGGCTCTGAACGTTACCCACACCGGTGATACGCATCAGGCGCGGCTTGATATTGATATCGACGTAGTTCGAGACGAAGTCCTCGTCATACTTGCCGTCGGCACTGCGCACAGCGAAGATCTGCAGGATGTTGTTCTGTCGCTTCTCCACGGTCACACCGATCTTGTTGACGTCGGCAGGCAGCAGGGCCTGTGCGCGGGTGACGCGGTTTTGTACGTTCACCGCCGCCATGTCGGGATCGACGCCCTGTTTGAAATATACAGAGATGTCAACGTCACCGTTCGATGAGGCTCTTGAGGTCATGTAGGCCATGTCGGTCACACCATTGATAGCCTCTTCGAGCGGCTGGATGACCGACTTCATCACCGTGTTCTCGTCGGCACCGGAGTAACTGGTGGTAACCATCACCGTTGGCGGCGCAATGTCGGGGTATTGCTCTACGGGCAGTGAACTCATCGAGATATAGCCCACCAACGCTATCACAATCGAGATGGCACATGCCATCACGTATTTATTGATAAATATGTTATTTTTCATAACAACTCACTTTTCACTTCTCGCTATTCACTTTTCACTTCCTCCGGGAACAGCACCTTCTGTCCCTCAGTCACATTGTTTGCACCGGTTGTCACGATGCGGTCGCCCACGTTCAGGCCGCTGGTGATGATGAAGTCCTTACCGTTGCCGGTATCCTGTGTCGTCACGTCGATGGCGGTAGCCGTGCTGTCGGCCTGCACCTTATAAACCTGCGACTTGTCCTGGAGGCGCACCACAGCGTTCTGAGGAACGATGATCAAGTCTTTTTCAGCAAACGACATGACGATCGTACCTTGTATGCCGGAATACAGATGGCCTTCGGGATTGGGGAACGACACTTTGGCGGTCAACGAGCCGGTAGCGGCATTTACCACACCCGTCAGACTGACGACTCGACCCTTGTGGGGGTACTCCGTGCCGCTCTTCATGACAAACGTTGCCGGGGGCAGGCTGGCGATATACTTATCCACTTCGGCTGCGTTCATGCCTTCCTGCACCATGGCCTCGACGATGGCCTCCGTCACCGAGAACTCGGCGAACATCGTGGTATTGCCACTCAGGATAGTCAGGTCTGTCATAGGCGACACCTGGTCACCGATACGCACGGGAATCTCACCGATAACACCCGAAACGGAAGCCGTGATGGTGCAGAACCCGAGGTTCACCTTTGCACGGTTCACCGAGGCCCGCGCCTGAGCCACTGCGGCCTGGGCCTGCTTGTAGGCGTTCTCCGAGTTGGCCAGCATATAACTGCTTACGATTTTCTTGTCAAACAGGTTCTTGTTCGACTCATACTCCAGTTTGGCGGAGTTCTCCTGAGCCAGGGCTGCCTGCAGGTTGGCCTGCGCTGCCTCCAGTTCCAATTGGGCGTTGCGGGAGTCGATGACGAAGAGCGTCTGCCCCTTCTTCACCTGCTCACCCTCAGCCACGCAGATCTTCATCAACTGACCGCTGACCTGCGGCGTGACGGTCACGTCGTTCTGGCCTTTCATCCTGGCACTGAACTTGTAGGGCAGTTCAATGTCAGACTTCTGCACTGTCATGGTCTCAAACGATGACTGTGTCTCCTTGGGCATGTCTAAGTTACACGCCGTCAGCCCGGCCATGATTCCGAGCATTAAAGCACATTTAATAGATTTCATTTTCATTGTCTTAAATTTATTAATCTTACATTTTTCAATCCTCAATTAAGAATGTGTATATCGAATGGCAAGCATCGTCAGGTCATCGCTCTGCTCTACATCCTTTGCAAAGTCATGAACCGTTTCTATGAGCCTGTTTACTATCTCCTCGGGATTCAACCGCTGCGCTATGCATTCTTTCAGCACCTCTTCCGCACGTTTATGGCCCAGTTCCTCTTCTCCTGCGGCCTTGGCCTCTGTCAGACCGTCGGTATAGAGGAAGATGGTGCTGCCGGGAGTGAGCACGGTCTCCTGCAAACTGAATTCCGCGTCTTCGATCGGGCCGACAGGCAGGTTGGGATCGCAATCGAGTCTCGTCAGCCGATCGCTCAGGATATAAGGCGGGTTGTGTGCTGCATTACAATACTGCAGATGGCCTGTCTGTAGGTCGAGCACACCGAGAAAGAGCGTGAAAAACGTACACGACACATTATTGTAACTGGCCATCTTGTTGAGTGCATAGATGATGCTGGCAGGATTGCTTTCACGAAGAGCCAGTTCACCCAAATGCGCATGGGCATAGGCCATAAGCATGGCGGCGGGGGCTCCCTTGCCGCAGACATCACCGATGCAGAAGTACAGTTTACCGTCGATGATAGCGTAGTCGTATAGGTCGCCTCCCATCTGGCGGGCAGGAATCAGTTTGCCAAAGACTTCTAAGTTGTCCAAGGTATGGTAACCATTAGGCACCATACTCTGCTGCAATTCACTGGCCTGGCGCAATTCCTCCTCCATGCGCTCCTTTTCGGCTTTGATCTTAAGAAATTCCTCTTCTGTAAATGACATAATTATTTGGTTTTCAGTTCTTTTGTAACTGTCAGTATATTCTCTCCCCCCGTATGTTCATAGGCTACGGTGTCCATGTACTGGATGACCAGGTATATGCCGAGTCCGCCTATCTTACGGTCTTCCATCGGTATGGAGAAATCGGGAAATTCCCTCTCAAGCGGGTTGAACGGCACACCACCGTCGCGGAAACGCAGCGTGAGACTGTTTTCATTGCGCAGGATTTCGACGTCGATGTAGTCGGACTGGGAATAGTTGACGATATTCACCACCAGTTCCTCGACCACCACGCTGAGTTTACTCCAGAAGTCACCCACCGATGCCGTCTCCTCTGTCCGGAGAATGGCGTCAATGATGTCAAGCGACCTGCCTTGAATAGGCTGGAAAGTCATTCTTCGCATTGCCCCAATTTCATGGAGTAACACACCACATCGTTGTTGGCTGCAAATTCATCAAGTTCCTCTTGTCTGTGTACGACTTTCTTGCTGTCGACCTTCATGAACTTGATGGAGGGGGCCAGTCCGATCATCTTGAGTGTGTTATAGATTTCCTTGGCACAATTCACGAATATGATCTCCGGCTTGTTGCCCAGCCTTTGTTTTGAGAAGTAAACCACCCGAAGGCCACTACTGGAAAGTGTCAGCAACTCGGAGGCATCGAAAACGACCTTCTCAACCGGCTGCCCCACATACGTGGCGAGTTCGTCCTGCAATGCGGGAGCGTTGGCCGTGTTGAGGCTCCTGCCAAGTTCGACGAGCAGGGTCGTCCCATTCTGGGTTACTTTATAATCCTTATTCATATCAGTTTGTCAGTATGTGTATCATTTAATTGTTGAACAATGCTTCGATTTCGTCATCACGCGAGATTTCCATATCTTCCTCCTCATTATCAGGCTCATCATATAGGTCGTTGTCTTCAGCCAGGTAGCGTTGATAGCCTTCCTCGATCTCGTTAAGTTTCTGCTCCAGCATCTTGTCGCACTGATCCTTCGAAATATCATATACTTTCTTGAAGGCTTTCTTCGCCTCGTCGATTTCCTGAAGAGACATCTTGGTGTATGGCTCCACGAGTTTCGCCTGTAGTTCTGCGTATGTGACATCCAGATTAGCCTGGCACTCCTTGTGGAAAAGCTTGGTGGTATCATTCAGCAGATTGCGGCGGTCCTTGTCCACTGGCGGCATCGTATAGAGGATATGTTGTTTTTCCTCTCCTCCCTCATGCTCTGCCTTATCAGTCTTCAGTTCCATCTTGAACTCCGGGTGAACGTCGAAGATACCGGCAATGATATCCTTCAGGTTGTTCTCGTTCTTAGGATAGACATCGAACGAGAAATCGTCGGGCCTCATGATGTTGGCCACCTCCTCCAGATTGTACTCCGTGCCAGCCAAAGTAACGGTTACAGGCATCAGTGCTGTAGGCTCTGCCTTGACGCAGAGGTTGGTCATCCGATAGTTGAACAGCATGTTATAGCCCTTCATCTTATTCGCAAGATCAGTTAACTCAAATGTAATATAATTATTCATACTTCTTCACTTCTCACTTTTCACTTCTCACTTTTCAATTCTCACTTCTCCTCCGGCGCGTCGTCGGCCTTAAGGTTGGCACTCAGGCTGCCACCGCCACCGGGAGCACCGGCTGCCATGCCGTCTTCGATGTTGGGCGTCTTGAAGTGTGCGCTGGCATTGAGGTCGTCGGCTGTGATCTTCGGGGCTTTCACCTCGGCCTTCACCTCGGTTTTGCCGTTGATGGTCGTCTCGCCGTAGACCTGCGTCTTGCTGCCGCCCAGCGATACATTGCCGCCTTCGAGCTGTACCAGGGCCTTGCCCTCGTCCTGCTGGATCTCCAAGGTCTTGTCGGCAAAGATACCGATCTCCTCCGATACGACCTGCACCTTCTTCGACTTGACTTCCTTCGACTTCGCGCCCACGAACATCTTCTCCGACACGATGGTCATCGTACTGCCTTCGGCCAGTTTGTCGTCGGTGCGCTTCTCCTTCTCCACGTCCATCGACTTCACGCTGACGGCCTTGGCATTGATATTCACGCTGCCAGTAGCCTTGCCCTCGGTATCGGTGGCCGAGAGGTCCATCTTCTCTGCACGTACTGAGACCTTGCCTTCTGCGGTGAGGGCTTTCTCCTTGGCCTCGCCGTTCTCGATGTCGGTATCGACACTCTCCACGGTGAGCGTCTTCGAGCGGACGATGATGTCGCCTTCCGAAGTATAGTTGGCCTTCGTCAGCTTGCCCTTTTCATCCACCTCCACGTTGGCCGAGCCTTCGGTAGATACCTCGATGGTCTTGGCACGGAGCCTGATCTTGCTGTCGTCAGTGAGCTGTTTCTCCTTGTATTTCTTGTCGGCCACCTCGTAATCAATACTCTCCAGAGTGATGTTCTTTGATGTCAGCTTGAAGTCGCCCTCGGAAGTGAAGGTCGCCTTCTCAAGTTCGCCCGTGTCATCGAATTTCAGATCGGCAGCGCCTGCTGTGGCCATTTCGATGGTCTTGGCCACCACGCTCACCCTGCCTTCCTTGTTCAGCGCACCATCCTTGTCAATTGAAGCGATTTCCACCCTATTGGCTGCGATGGCGACACCCGATCCTTCGTTGTCGCGCAGGTTGTTCTCACCGTCGGCACTCTTCAGGCTGATGTTCTCGCCCGTAATGTTGACAGCGGCTCCTGTCGGCTTCTTCTTGAAGTCGTCGCCCTTCTTGATCTTCGACTTCTCCTCCTTGAAGCACTTCAGTCTCCGGTTGGTCTCTGCCACCAGCGACAGCATCTCTGCGTAGGCGTAGGTCTCCTCGGTGATAGACATGGAGAGAACCTCTATCTCTTCAGACAGTTTCCTAATCTCCTTATAATTTGCCCGTACTTCTTTATAATCCGTCGACTTGTCATTCCTTTTCTCTATCAGTTCCTCCATCTCTTGCTTCAGTCGAGTGAATGATGCCTTATGAGCGTTGGCCTGCTCCTTCAGGTACTCTTTCTGCTTCTCGGTCTCACTGATCAGGTTCGTCAGACGTTCTTCACGGCTCTCGGCCGTCATGGCGGCATGCACGTCGATGGTCTTGTCGGCATGGATGCGCACACCACTGCCACCCGTGGGGACGGTCGGGGCTGAGAAGGCTCCTGTAGCATCGTCGCTCTGGATGATGATGTTACGCGCCTGACTGACCACCTCGGACAAGGCCCCTACCACATGCTCGCGGCCATCGGTGCCCGGGTCTTCGGCAATCTCACGGATACTGGGTGCCCGGAGGTCCAAACGGCCACCCTCTCCGGCGCCCTCGACACCCACCTGAGTGCCGCGGACGATGACTTTCGAGCCTCCGGCATAAAGGGTACCGCTACGGTCTACATTGCCGATGATGATCTCCGGTGCCGACAGCACCAGCCGCTGGGTATCACGCACATAGCGCCCTTTCTGCAGCTCCGCCACCACGTCGAGCTTCATCTGCTGCATTTCAGCCTTGCACTTGCGGATCTCCGCCAGGTCTTTCTCTACGCTACTCTCAAACTTGGAGAGTCTTTCCTCCCAATCCTTGAATATATAGTCCATTTTCTGCCTTATTTACTTTTCACTTTTCACCTTTCACTTCTCACTTTACTTTATGGCCATGAGCATTTTCTTCAAATTATCCAGCGAGCCAATGTTCAGATTGTTCTCCTCTTGGATGCCCTCACCCTGGAAGTTCAGGGTTGAGTTCTCACGATCGGAGAAGAGAATCTGACCCTCGTACTTGTCTTTCCAGATATCAGTGTCAAAGGGTGCTGCGAAGCTCTTGAGATTTTTGATAATCAAGCCCGCCACGCTGTCATAAAGCTTGCGCGCGTAGTTGTTCTGCAACCTTTTGTCCCTGTCGAAGGATAGCACAGTACGGTTCCAATAGTATTCCTGTCGGAGAAACTCTGAACTGAACACCTGGTCTATATTAAGTCCGCAGGTGAGTAGCTTGCCTTTAACGGTGCGCGGGTCCTTGCACAGATAGTAGATAAAGGCCAGCAGCACCTTGCGCTTGCAGAATGCCTTGTTCTGCATCGCAAACATGTCGGCTTTTGGTGAGGGAGAAGGATGGAAGAAAAGCACCTGTTCGTCGCCTTCCCTGAAGATCCTGTTCCAGCTTTGTAGCCATTCTGTCTTCTTATTCATTTCCGTAAGGGCTTCGTCACACTTAGAAGCCATCCAGCCAAACAATCCGAGGTCGAGTTTGGGGTTGCCTAATATTTGGGGGAAAGTCTTGACGAAATTGAACATCTTGATGGCACTCTGACAATAGGCATCGGCAGCGTCCTTCAGGTATTCAAACTTGACCTCAGCCTTATCTGTGACATCACGGGTCTTCCTGTCGATGGAATAAAGGAATCCTGTCTTGTCAAAGTAATCCTCGAAATCCTGTACTCCTATCATATCATCCTCCCACTCACCAGAGTCTAATGCCTTCTTGATCAGATTAGGCTCCTTCATATCCTTCAGGACTCTTCGGGCCTTCTGCATATAGACATTCCGTTTCTGGTTTCCGTCTGTCCACAACGTGTCGTAAGTGTCGTAGAACAGATCTATCTTCTCACTGATATACTTCACACAGGTTTGCATGGCCTGGAAGAAATCCTCCTGCATCATATCTTTCGGCTCCAAGTTATAGCGGTCACGGCGGATGGCGGCATTACCTTTGCCCGCCTCGAGCATCAGATAGCGCTTCGACTTGAGTTTCAACGTACCGTCGACGGGACGCACGAACACCTCCATCACATGGCGGATATACGACAGGTCAACAATAGAGCTGAACAGATACTTTGTAATTTCTGTAGGGATAATCTCAGCGAAGAGGTCGGTAAAGATCTTGCCAGCCTGATAAGCCGAACCCTCAGGGTCGCCGATACCCGGGTCTTCGATGTTCAGTCCCGATGTGATGTTGACCTTGTTGCCTGCCTCCAGGTTGATGTTCTTACCCTTGATCGTGACATTCCCGTTGGGGGCACTGATGGTAATGCCCGAGAAGGCATTGATCGACACCGTGCCGAAAGGCGAGTTGATCTCGATAGAGCGCTTGTGGCTCTTCATGTCAATCTCGTATAGACCGTAACGGTCGCCGATATGGATACCACCCGCCAGGTCCTTGGCTTGCGGCAGCTGATTGGTGACCGTCGCTCCCACGATCGTTCCCCACAGTCCCAGTCCCGGTGATACCAGATTGGTCAGGAAGTTGGTACCGCCTACGGGGTCGGTAAATGAGATATGATGGCCGTTGGGCGACATCATGGCAATGGAGACATCTTTTCCCTGCAACTCCACACCGCGCTGGCGGTACATCTTCTCGTCGGGGGTGAGGTTGTTCTTCGAGAACACGCTTCCCATCACGTACGGACGCTCCACATTGTCGTTCTCAAAGTTCACCAGCACCTCGTCGCCTACGCGTGGACGGAAGAATGTTCCGCCGCCAGGCGTTGCCATCGGTGTGACGACGCGCACCCACGGCGTGGCCATAGCATTCACCTCCTTTTCGATATATTTCACCAGTTTCTGGCACTTCTCTTCCTTCCGTTCCTTGTCTTTGCCGACACGATCCAGTTCAGCCATTGTGGCATGATACCTTTTGTTGGCCTCCTGATAGGCTTTTTGATATTTGCAAATGATGGTGTTATCCCTCTCCAGGTCCTTATAACCTTCCTTGCCTTTCTTCTGGTCGTGTTCTTCGGCAGCAGCCTCCATGTCGGCTATCTCAGCCTCAATCTGTTTACACTCGGCATCCTTAGCCTCCATCTGTTCACGCTTGGCATCCTTAGCCTCAATCTGTTCACGCTCGGCTTCCTTGTCTGCAAGTTTGTTCTTCCTCGGCTGAAGCAGTCGCTCGCGCTCTTCTTGTGTGGCTTTCACATAAGTCTTCAAATCTTCCCTAAATTCAGAGTATTTGGTCGCCTGCGACAATGCTTTCTTCTTCTCGGCCTCAAGTTCATTCAGGGTGTTTTCTACGAGTTTAAGACTCTGGCTCACCTCCTCCAGTTCTGCTCTCTCCATACCTCCCAGCGACTGCCATGGGAAGGCAACGCGTACACGCCCCTGGAACTTCGGATCCTCATTGTCGGTCACAAAGGCTGTCTGAGGACCCACCTTCCGGATGACAGGTACCGGATGCACAGGAGGAATGAACTGATTCTTGTCTGTACCATACCCCGGGATGGCATAGATCACAAGCGAGCGTTTGCCTGTGAATTTGTCATCGGCCACCATGCCGTATCTGTCGTAGTTACGGATCCAGGCCTCTTCCGAATTCTGCTGTATCTGGATGATGACATAGACATCGTCAAGCCCGTTGATTCTGATCTTCTGACCCAACTTCACAGGGATGAAAGCGGTACCCATATCGATGCGGATGATTTTCCGCTGCTGTGCCTCTTCGTGCTGAAGGATATCCTGATAGTAGTTCAGTGTGGTCCATCCTGCAACGTTCGCCGTACCGAACTGCACACCTTTCTGCTCGTCAACCTGCTCGAGCTTATCTTTCAGTGGCAATAAATATCGCTGGGCCTTGATATTGTTGGTAGTGAACACATTCAAGTCAGCCAGCAGGGTTGGAATGCCTTCGCCTACTATACTGTCTATAACCAAGGGGACAACTCCGCCAAGCGGTCCGTTTATTTCATTGGCCAGCAGAACCTTGCTGAATTGCATGGATCTGGCCAGCGCTATCTGTGCGGGTGTGCCGTCATAGTTCAGCTCACGCTTCCTGTTGGTGAACATGTCCATGTAAAGCGGGAAGATGTAGTCGTCCTGAGCCAGTTCGGCATTGCTCGAAGTATACTGGGGGAAGGCATCCTTGGGGAAGCCGGTATCCTCCTTGGCTATAGCCGAAATGTTCAGGATAGGATATTTTTCATCTTTGGAACCCTTCGCGGCGTCATTACTCCCCTGAACTGCGCCAATACCGTCCTTCACGCTGTCGCGGGCATAGGCACCGACCGTCACCGGGTCGGAGGATCTCTCCTGGACGGTCACCGTGTCGAAGTCGGTGACGGTGACAGGATCGCCGCTGTCAGGCAGACCAAGCACCAGTTTGCCGTCCTCAAAATAGAGGAACTCGCCGCAGCGGTTGGAGGTGCGCACCAGAAAGTCGTAGAACGACTCGTTGTACTGCACCAGATAGGGCTGGATGAACTCGAGCCGATTGTCGCCCACCTTGTAGGTCAGGTGACGCAGGTTGTCGACGTCGGACTCTATCAGGGGGACACCTTCCGATATGGTACCGAAATTCAGACTCTCCGGCTGCAGGATTTCAGAACCGAGTTTGCGGGCCACATAGGCCTTGCTGTACTTGTTGAGCGTCATCAGTTTATCCATGCTGAAGATGCTCAGTTTCACGTACATCTTCATGCCGGTGATGTCACTCTTCAGCATAGGCGTCATCTCATACACATAGCAGTTGTTGGCAATGTTGTACGGAGGCTTGTGCTCCAGCCCGTTACTTGTCTTCTCTGCCTCCATGATGTCGAGTCTCACCTCCCTCTGTAACAAGAGGCCTCTTACGTCGCTGAACTTGGGAACAGTGCTCTCTTTCTTATCTCCAGACCCTGTGGTGGCCTGCATGATATCCAGTTCAGCCTCGATCTCGGTGGGCTGATAGATTTTACGGTTGACCTTGATGCCACGGAGCAGCAGATAATAGTTATTGGTACCGTCGGAGATTTCCTTGCGCACTCCCTGGTCCAATTGCAGCAATTCCGGCTGATGGTCTTTTTGGGCTATGATATTGCCGAATGTCAGCCTATAGATGAGCAGGGCTTTCTTTGTCGATTCTGTATCCATCTTTGTAGTTTTAGGTCGTAGTTTAATGAGCGGGCTTGCTTTATTGTTCCAGATGCTGCTCAATGTAATCGTAAAGGTCGCTGAAGGTCTGAATCTTCTTCACGTCTTCAACGGGGATGGTGATCTTGTAGGTTATCTGCACCAAAGCGATAAGGTCTACCAGATTGATACTGTCCAGACTGAGTGTCTCCTTCAGGCTCGCATCGGGTGCAAACTCACTCTGTTCTACTTCAAACTCTTCTTCCAGGATATTGTTTACCTGTTCAATGATTTCTTGTCTTGTCCTCATGTTGTCTGTATTATTTTTGTTGATTGATGGCGAATGTATTCTTACATTTTTCTCCAATAGCACCGACGGCGCTTGACGTAAGCCGGATGGAGCGCTTTCCACTGCGACAGTTCGCGCATATTGTCTTCCAACTGCGGTCCCGTCTCTGCCCATTTGAAGCCATATTGGTTATATATGGGGATCAAATCGTCGAAGAACAGGGCGTTGACGCCCATCCCCTGATAGTCAGGGCGCACCCCGACGAGCAGCATCTCCACCGTGTCCTCATGCTTCCACTTCAGCGCCTTCAGCAAGTGATACCAGCCAGTGGGCCACAGTCGGCCGTTCGCTTTCTGCAAGGCTTCCGACAGACTGCCGATGGTGACGGCTGCACCGACCACTTCGCCCTGCCCGTTGAGTACGAGGGGGACCAACTTCCTGTCAAGGATCGGCAGGTATCGGTCGAGGAATGCGGCAATCTGAGCCTTCGACAGGGCCGAAAAGCCGAAGATGGGCTTGTAGGCCTCGTTGAACAACCGCATGGCTTGCTCTGCATAGTGTCGCGGATCGATGCCGGCATCTCCCATTTTCACCACGCGCAGCCCCATCTGCTGGCGGACATACTGCGCTGTACGGCTGTAGCGAAGGGGCACTTCTTTGGGAATCTGTATGCGGATCTGCATCCAGTCCACTGCCTTCTGAAAGCCCAGTGCCTCCATGTGGCGAGGGTAGTAGTCGGGGTTCCAGATGGTGTTCATGGTACCTGGCAGATGGAAGTCTTCGACAAGCATGCCTTCCTTGTCGAAGTCGGTGATGCCCATGGGCCCTTGCAGGGTGTCCATGCCCAACTCCCAGCCCCATTGCTCAACGGCATCGAGCAGGGCGCGGCTGATGTCCAAATCATCGATGAATTCTATCATACCGAAGCGCACCACCCGCTGCTGCCAGCGCTCGTTGGCCTTGCGGTTCACGATGCCTACGATGCGCCCGATGGGCACGTCGTTGCGGTATGCGACGAAAGGCTGGACGTCAGCAAACTCCAGTCCGGGGTTGTTCTTCCTTTGGAAGATGCCTGCGATATCGCGCTCCAGGTCGGGCACATACTCCGATACGCCACGATACAAGATTTGTGGCAGACGGACAAAGTCTTCCATTTCCTGTCGGCTTGTCACTTTGCGAACTATCTCTCTTATCTGCATCTTTTGTCTGTTTTGAAAGTCAGAACCCTTTTTCCGGCTCTGTTTCATCGGTTAATTCCTGCAACGTCTCCACGCGCCAGAGCAGGAAGGCGATGATGATGAACGTGTTCACCTGGGCGAGATACTCTATGAACAGAGCGCCCCCGTTGGTGGAATAGGCAATGTGGACGAACAGGATGAAGGCCAGCAGCAGGAGGCTCTGCCACACTTCCTTGCGCTCCAGGTCGGCATAGTTGTCGAGGAGCCACCGCCCATATTGTCTTATCGCGCGTACATAATATATAATAAATAAGACGGCCAGGAACACTGTATAGCATTTTATCACCGGCTCGAAGAGGTCGCTGCGGGCAGCGATGCATACGGCAGCCGTCACGGCTATGGGTGCAAACAAGGGAATAATCGGCCAGAGCGGACGGCGACGATCCTGCAGCATGCGCACGAGCACGCACATCATCAGCGGAACAAACGTGAGGCGGTCGAGCGTGATGGCCACGATGTTGCGCACCAGACGGTCATCGACAAGGAACTGTTGTCCCAGCAATACCCACCAAACATGGCTCGCGAAGACTGCAGCCATAAAAGCCGCCGTCCAGCGGCGCAGTACGCGGCTCGACCCAACGTCGTCGGCAAAGGCATTACCCCGCCGCAGGAGCAGATACACACATGCCATCAGGGCGAACCATGCCGCCGCACCATAGAGCATAATGAAGAAGATGTCCTGCAGTCCTTGGTACTCGTACATAATCTATAGTCGTTTGCCGTTGATGATTTTATCGGCAAAGATAATGGAAAAAATGCAAATAACCAAGCCTGAAACGGCCAAGATGGCAGTTTTTGTTAATTTTGAAAGAGTTTTTGTTAATTTTGAAAGTCTGACACCGAATTTACCCCTCCGTTTCACGTATCCATGCTCTCACGCTCTGCCCCATGCTCTGTTTGAAAGCGTTGCTGAAAGTGCTGTAACTCTGGTAGCCGCTGTCGCTGGCCAACTGCTGGAGGGTGAAGGATTGCTGGGAAGCAACAGCCTCCTGGTAGAGACTGACGAAGTGGTTGATGCGAAGATTGTTGATGTAGGTGTTGTAACTGATGCCCTGACTGGAGAAATAGCGGCTCAGATAGGTGCGGTTGATGCCAACGATTGATGAGAGTTGGGCAAGGGTCAGGTCGTGCTGCAGGTAGAGCCTATTGTCTATGCAGTGTTCAGCCAGCAGTTGTCTGATAACGGCCGGATCGGCCTGTGCCTTTTGCGACAGAAGGTCCGGCTCTTCGGATGCCTTTGAGGCTGGCAGACTGTCCTCCTCGGGCTTAGATACGGCTTCCAACTGCGGCAATGTCTCCACGCGCCACAGCACGAGACCGAAAAGCACGAAGTCGGCGATGCGGAGCAGGAAGAGCGACGGACCGTCGGAGGCGAACCCATAGATGGTCACTAGCAGCAAGAACAGAATCAGCAGCGTATGGCTCTGCCACACCTCCTTGTGTTCAAGGTCGGCGTAGTTGTCGCGCAGCCACTGCCCGTATTGTCTGACGGCCATTACCATATATATCGTAAAGATAATGTAGAGCGCCAGCGTATAGAGGAGGGCCGGGTTCAGGAAGTTAATGTCGGGCCGGACTATCTGTAGTACTCCAAGGACTACGACGGGTGTCATAGCCGCAGCAAAGGGCCATACCGGACGCTTGCGGTCCTGGAGCATGGAAAGCAGGATGCCGCTGACAGTGGTCAGCATCAATACACAGTCAAGCACAACGCACACGATATAGCCCCAGGAAATGGAGTCACCCGCAAAGACGTATAACAGGAACCACCACAGATGGCCCAAGGCTCCTACGGCGAAGAATGCTGCCGCCCAACGGCGCAGTCGTATCGGTGGCGTGATGTCGGCCGCAATGGCATTCCCCCTGCGAAACAGCAGGTAGAAGCATAGGACGACTGCCGCCACTGCTGCTCCGCCGTAGAGCATGCAGAACAGTATAAACTGTGGAGATGTATATTCAAGCGTATCCATTCAGATAAATGCTTTAAAGGCTTCGTCGTATTCAGGGGAGTTGGCGAGACGGCCGTTGACGAGGCAGACGAGTTCCACGGTGGCGCGGAAACAGAGTTGTTCGTCGCTGGCGCGGTAGATGTCTTGGTAGAACAGGTATTTGATGCCGTCTTTCTTCAGGTTCAGGCGGGAGATGAACTCGTCGTCGCAGCGCAGGGGCACCTTGTACTGGAGTTTCATGCTGTGGACGACAGCGTCGATGCCCTGTTCGTGGAGATTGGCGAAACTGACGCCGAGGCTGCGGAGGAAGAGATGGCGGGTGTGCTCGGCATAGTGCAGGTAGTTGGCATTGTTGACGATGCCTTCGATGTCGCACTCGTAGTCGCGCACCTCCATGCGGGTTTCAAAGATATATTTCATACGTGTTGGAGTATTTCGTTGAAATGGGTGATTTTGATGAGTCGCTCGTGCTCGATGTCTTCGGAATGTTCCAGTTGCCAGGTGACGTGGAAGGGGATGTGGATGGCTGAGGCACCGATGGTGAGGGCGGGGGCGATGTCGCTCTTCAGAGAGTTACCCACCATCAGCAGTTCGGTGGGCATGATACCCAGATGCTCACAGAGTTGCTGGAACTCCGTCTCCGTCTTGTTCGACGTGATCTCCACATGCGAGAAGTACTTGACCAGTCCACTGCGGTGGAGTTTGTTTTCCTGATCCTGCAACTCTCCCTTCGTGAAGACCACGAGGCGGTAGGGGTAGGCCTGCAGGCGCTGCAGGGTCTCTTCCACTTCGGGCAAGGGAGTGGCGGGCAGGTGGAGCAGCGACTTGCTATGGGTGAGCAGGTGGCTGAGTTCTGCGGCAGAGAGATGGTCGCCGCCCACGCGCAGGGCCGTCTCGATGATGGAGATGGTGAAGGCCTTGCAGCCGTAGCCGAGATCGGCCATGTTGCCGCTCTCCGTCTGGAACAGTTCCTGGGCGGGGTTCTCGCAATAGGGCGCAATCAGGCGGTAGAGGTGGTTCTCTACTTCCTCGAAATGCGACTGGCAGTCCCAGAGGGTGTCGTCGGCATCGAAGGCAATGACGCGTAAGTCATTCTGATTCCTCATTTTCTGGCGCAATGTGGGCAGACGCCCTTGAGCATGTAGTTGGCTGAGTGCAACAGGAAGCCTTCCGGCAACGCGATTTCCGGCAGTTCCATCCCTTCCAAACAGTAGGTCTGCTGGCACACCTCACAGAAGAAGTGGGGGTGCTGGTCATCGTCATGGTCGTGGCTGTGGCTGTGACAGAGTTCATATTTCGTGCCGTCGCCGCTTCCCTCGATGGCGTGTACCAAGTGGTGTTCCTTGAACAGCATGAGGGCACGGAATACGTTTGACTTGTCGATGGTGCCGATCCTGTTCTCCAGTTCTGCCAGCGACTGTGGCAGCATGGAGGATGCCAATGCCCTTACCACTACGATGCGGTTGGCGGTGGGCTTGATGTCGTGCTCTTCGAGCAGTCTGACGCAATTTTCTTCGTTCATGGCTGCAAAGGTACGCATTTTTTTGCAGGAAAAAGGGTAAGTTATCAAAAAAATGCGTATTTTTGCATGCAGAATTAAGAACTTAAAACCAATAGCGACGTGAATAAGAAGTTTTCCATCCTCTTGAAAGTCCTCGGTGGAATCGTGGCAGCCATCCTGTTGCTGCTTTTGGTGGCCGCCGTGCTGTTGAATACCCATGCTGTTCAGAATAAACTGTTAGGTATAGCGACTGAACGGCTGGAGGAGAAATTGCAGACCCGCGTGATAATCGATGACGTGAGTGTCAATGTCTTCGCGCAGCGCGTGAATCTGAAGGGACTGGAGGTGGAAGACCGGCAACAGCAGAAGATGCTCGTACTGGATCGTCTGTCAGTCAGTGTGGAACTTGCTGAACTGTTAGCCAATAAACTGGTGATTTCCAAGGTTGATATTGAGGGCGTTAAGGCTCGGCTCAATAAGCCGGACGACGGTCCGGCAAACTATCAGTTCATCATAGATGCCTTTAAGCGTGACAAACCTAAAAAGGAAGAGACGAAGCAGCAGGAACCGGAAAAGAAGAAGGAACCTTTCAACTGGGATGTGAACCATCTGAAACTGGCCAAGATAGACGTTCAATATAATGGCAACAAGGTGTCTCTCGACGAGGTGACCTTCGATAAGGGTTGGCTGAGCAAGGCCACGGGTAAACTCCAGGGGCTGCAGGGACAGTGGGAACTGCAGACAAAAAAGGGTCCGCAGACGGCCAAGTTCAGTCTGGGCACCGTGCATTATGACGAAAAGAAAGGCCAGCACGACGTGAAAATCGGCGGTCTGCACCTTGCTTTAGATAATCACCAGCCGCGCAAGAATGCGAACAAGCCCAAGCGGGGCTTCTTCGACGTGGGACATCTGGATGTCATCGCTGACCTGCAACTCACTCTGAACCATATCGCCAAGGATTCCGTAAATGCTACGCTGACGAAGTTCGTGGCCAGGGATTCCGTGACGGGCTTCAACGTGAAGGATCTGCGCTTTACCGTTGGAGCCACGAAACAACAGGCAAGGCTCAGCAACATCGTCGTGCAGCAGGAGAACACCGTGCTGCAGTTCGACAGTGCCTCCCTCGTGCTGCCCAGCAAGAAAGAAGGCAGGAAGTTCTCGTTCCAGACCTCGCTCATCAAGGGCAAGACACTGCTGAAGGATATTTCCCGTCCGTTTGCCCCTGTGTTGAAGGACTTCAAGATGCCGCTGGAACTGAGCGTGCTGTTCAGTGGTACGGATACCACCCTCGTGTTCAAGGACATCGAAGTGCATACGCCAGACCAGCGGTTGAAGATCAATGCCGTGGGAGGTATCGACCAGTTGAACAAGAAGGAGGAGATGGACATCCACTTCCACGTCAGCAAGATGACGGCCAAGGGTTCGGTGAAGCAGGAGATCATCAACCAGTTCCAAGTGAAGAAGATGATGATAAAGCAACTCGAGGCCCTGGGCGATATCACCTATACGGGCGACATCAGGATTCCTTGGCATAAGGAGTGTTTCAAGGGGGTGCTCGGTACGGCTGTGGGTAGCCTGAACTTCGACTTTACACTGAATGAGGACACCAAGCATGTGTCGGGCAATGCCCAGACCAAGTCCATCCAACTGGGCAAGGTGCTGAAGATGAAGGATATCGGCAATGTCGGAGCCAAGGCCAATTTTGACATAGATATCCACAAGGGGCGCACGGCGCAGATGCGTAAGCAGCATGGTGGGAAACTGCCTATCGGTAAGGTGAATGCTACCGTCTATGAGGCCAGTTACAAAAAGATCAAGGTAAAGAACCTGCTGGTGGACATGAAGAGTAACGGCGGGCAGTTGGAAGGCAACATCAGTCAGACCAACAAGGGGCTGGACTGGGCATGCGACTTCACCATGACGGATATCGACAAGCCGAGCAGCCTTAAGGTCAAGCCCAAGGTCAAGGTGAAGTTCAAGGATCTCTTCAAGAAAAAGAAATAGTCTTCTTAATGAGCGACTGAGTCTACGGGTGCGGGTGTTGCCGTGACTGTAGCGGGTGCGTCAGGTGCAGGGATGCTGTCTGCAGGCTGGCTGATTGTCTGTGGCCTGTGGATGCCGTTGGTCTGAGTCAGATATTTTACGTACTTGGAATAGGTATAACTGGAGTATGCCTTGAAGATGTTGTTGGCAAACAGGATGTCGGTGATCTGGTTCTCGTTGACGTAATCCACCATATTCTTCGTGAAATAGCGTGAGTCGATGACGTGGATCTCCTCGAAGGAGTAGAAGAGATAGCCGGGCAGGGCATTGCCGAAACTGTCTTTGAGGATCAGCAGACGCCGTCCGTTGTGTGTCGATGTCCGAACGCAGGTGATGCGGGTGTCGCTGCCCATGAAGGTGCAGTAGGCGCTACCACTGCCGTCCCTGAATTTATGGAAGAAGACACCCTTGTGGGGCCTTCCCATGCCGATGACCTGATAGTTCTCATTGATGGTGTAGTCTATGTAGGTCGTCGTGTAGGTCACATCACGCGGTACGTAGTAGACGAAGTCCTCTGGTGCTTTCTTCACGGAGATATCCTTCGAGTAACCATACATGCTGCCGACGTAGCCGTGCACCACCCTGCGGTCGTAACTCGACAGGTCGCGGAAGGGTACACCGGCCACCTGTGCGAACTTCTCTGCGGCATAGTAGGCACCCAGCGGAGCCCAGTGGTGGTCGGTACGCAGATAGATGTCCTCATCGGCATGCTCGCCCAGAGTGGCATAGATATCCACCGGCTTCACGTCGGGTGACAGATGACGGATCACGTTGTCTATCGTGGGGCGCTGCGGATTAGTTCGCTTGCGCATCTGCTCGGGGCAATAGTATTCCACGGAGGTCGGTATGACCATACAATAGACGTTTACCTGTGGAAAGGTCTCCTTGTACTTGTTGGCAGCATTCGCATAGCCCACACATCCCTTACCGGTGCCTCCGTAGGCCATCAGGGCGCGTACATTCTCTCCAGAACCCACGATGATAATACCGGCATTGGCAATTTTTGCATTCTCATCGGCGGTCACGTGGTTCTCGTAGTTATAAGTGGAGTCTTCTATGGTGTCGAGGTTATTCAGGGCTTCTAAGTTATCGGGATTCTCTGGTTCCATAGTCTCTTCCTCCGGCTCGGCGGCATGGAAGGTGATTTGTTCCTCACCCGTGTTCAGGCGGATGAAATCCTTTACCTGCATGCTGAGCCACATGAAACGATCGCGGAAAGGCTCGCTGTCGCTGAACCAAGATGATACCTCACTGGTAAACGAACCGTCGAACAGTTTTTCTGTCGTGAATTCCGGGAATGCTGCCAGTTCACGCTTCTCCAGTTCGGAGAAGGTGCTGCGCGGGAAGGTGTTGAAGACCACCGCGAAGGCTGCGAAGAGCAGTCCGAAAAGCACGATATAGGTTTTATTGAATCGCATGGCGTGTGGTGGATTTCTGAGTGAGGTAGCGTTCATAGGCCTCCGTGGTTTTCGCTGCTGAGGCATGAATCAGGTTGTTGGCAAAGAGAATGTCCGTGATGGCATGGGCCTTCACGAATTCGACGATGTTCTGCAGGAAGTAACGGCAATCGATGACGTGGATTTCCTCAAATGAGGAAAACAGGTTCGAGGGCAGGGCGTTGCCGTAACTGTCCTTAAGAATCAACAGACGGCGATTGTTCTTGGTCTGTGTCACGACGCTGGTGGTATTCGTGTCGCCACCCATGAATGTGCAATAGGCAGCACTGCTGCCGTCTTCGTAATCGCGGAAGAAACTGAAGGTCTCAGGCTCGCTGGCTGTGAGCCAACTGACAGTGTGCCTCCGTTTCTTGCGGCCCACGCGCTGCGACACCTTCTTATAGGTAATGCGGGTAGCCGAGAAATCGGTGCGCGGTACGTAATAGACGAAGTCCTCGGGAGCCTCCTTCACGGCCCTGTCGCGGGAGAAGGTCCACATGCTGCCCACGTAGTCGTGGATGACGTGCGGCTCGTATTCCGACAGATCGGTGAAAGGTACTGCCGCCACCTCTGCAAAATGACGAGCGGCATAGTGGGCACCCAGCGGTGCCCAGTGGTGGTCGGTCCGCGAATAGATGGGTTCTTCCACGTGAGCCAGAAGGGTATCCAGGATATCCACGGGCTTCACGTCGGCCGACAGGCTGGAGAGGATATGCCTGATGGCGGGGCGCTCAGACTGTGTCCATGTCTTGGCGGTGTCAGGGCAATAAAGGGCCACAGCGTTGGGGATCACCATACAATACACGTTCACATCGGGGAAAGTCTGCTTGTATTTGTTCACGATACGGGCATAGGCACTGCCGTTCTCGAAACTACCCTTGAAAGGCTCGATGGCGCGCATGGTTCTGCCCGTATCCACGAGGATGATGCCGTTGCGCACCCTGCGCACCTGCTGGGAAGAGGAAGTGGAAAGTGATAAGTGGAGAATGAGAAGTATCAGCAGTAGTCGTGTCATGTCAGAATCGGGTATAGATGAAAGCATTGTTGGTAGCACCCACGAGCAGGGAGACGCTGAGCACGAGCAGCACCACGGAGAGTACGAGGCGAGTGCAGAAGACTATCGACCCTTGCAGTGCACCACCGTCGGTTGTCCACCGTTGCAGCAGGTTGGCCGCAAAGTTGCGCAAGGGCATGCAGAAAAGCAGGCAGACAACCCACAGCCAACAGTTGTCTGTCAGGGCGGTGATCGTCACGAAGTCGTGGAGCGCATTAGTCTGTCCGAAGGCAATCTCGAAGAACTGCACCATACGGCTGCTGTCGTCGAAGTAGAAGATGCCCCAGCCGATCACCACGAGTGCCAGACTGTAGAGGTGGAGCAGGGGAGCGGGAATATATTGATGTACGCGCAGGAGCGTGTATTTCTCGATGGCCACGATGAGGCCGAAGTAGACACCCCAGATAATGAAGTTCCACGAGGCGCCGTGCCACATACCCGTGAGGAACCACACCACGAGGATGTTCATTGCCTGGTGTCGGCGGTTGCCGCCCATCGGGATATAGACATAGTCGCGGAAGAAACTGCCGAGTGAGATATGCCAGCGCCGCCAGAAGTCGGTGATGGAGTTGCAGCAGTAGGGATGGCGGAAGTTCTCGTTGAAATGGAAGCCCATACAACGCCCTAGGCCGATGGCCATGTCGGAATAGCCGGAGAAGTCAAAGTATATCTGCAGGGTGAAGGCGATGATGCCCACCCAGGCCCCAGAGGTCGTGAGGTGCTGCATCCCGCCGGCGAGGAACTGGTCGGAGATCTCCGACAACTGGTTGGCGAGAATCACCTTCTTGCCCAGTCCAATCATGAAGCGGTAGATGCCGTCGGCCAGATCGCGTGAGGATACATGGCGGTCGCTGATCTCCCGTGCCACGGTGTTGTAGCGCACGATGGGACCCGCGATGAGTTGCGGGAACATGGAGATGTAGAGCAACAGGTTACCAAAACGGTGCTGTACGGGAGCCTCCCTTCGATACACGTCAATGAGGTAGGAGATGGACTGGAACGTATAGAAACTGATACCTATTGGCAGGGATATTTTAGGGTCGGCCACGGGGAGGCCGACAGTTGTCAGTTGCTGGACAAAGAAACTCAGATATTTGAAGGTGCTTAAAATGAGGATATTACCTGTCAGACCACCGATCAATGCCCATCGTCGTGTACCACCTTCCAGATGGTCGATACCCAGCCCTGCCAGATAGTTCAGCAATACGCAGAACAGCATGAGGAACACGTAGACAGGCTCTCCCCAGGCATAGAAGATGAGGGAGAAAAGTACCAGCACCGTGTTCTGTGACGTGTGGCTCCGCTGGGTCGTGCCTGCTGAAAACTGTCTGTCGAGCCATGTGGCCGTCAGGTAGCACAGTGCGAAGGCTGGCAGGAAGACGAAGAGAAAGAACAGGTCTGAGAATACCATCGTGTCGTGTTTATGTGGTTGGTTGCAGGAGGACTGTAATCTCTTTGGCTAAAAACCGGCCAATCTGCTTGGCTCCCAGTTCCGAAGTGTGGGTGCCGTCGGTGGTCAGACGGTGCTGCCGTTTCTCCTGAGTGGCATCTATGCCGCCATTCTTGTCCAGTCGGATGACACTGATACCCAGCAGTTGCCCGCAGGCTTCGATGAGGTCACCGGCCTTGGTGATGTTAGCCGGACCAGCCGCCACTGACAGTAGGGGGGTGAGCAGGATGATCCGTGCCTCGGGCCAGGTTGCCTTCAGGCGTTCACAGCCATAGCGTACGGACTCGGCGAGGGTCAGTATCTGGCATGCGGGCCGTGCCATCAGTGTATCGGCATCTGTGGCGAAGGCCTCGATGGCCGTTTTGGCAAATACCTGTGGACGGGCTTTCTGAAACCAGGCATCGTTAGTGCCTGCCATGATGAGAATCAACTGTGGACGGGGTTGCACGCCACTGTCTATAGCCTCCTGTAGGCGGCAGATCTGGTTATAGATGACGTTGTCGTCGCCAAGAATCTCGATATTCTCCTGTGTGTTCCGGCGGGTTTCGGATGTGTTCGTCCAAGTGGCTCCGCTGCGGGCATAACTTTTACAACTGGCGGGCTGGAAGACATCGTTGAACCATTTGCTCCATCCTTGTGGCTGGTTGCAGTCATCACCGCCAATCCATGTGTTAGAGTCTCCGAGGATAACGACGTGCAGGTGCTCTTCAGCATCTGTCGGCAGCCTGGAAAACACGGTTAAGATCAGGACAAATAGGATTCGAATATACATGAGTTCCGCCAATTTGGCTGCAAAGGTACAATTAATATCTGAAAAATATATTAATGTTAGTTGAAAAATTTGGCTTCCTCATTCTTTTTTCCTAAATTTGCAGACAATACGTCTACTAACAATAAAGCCTTATGAAAAATAGCAATGTGATTTGTGTGCTGATGACTGGTCTGATGCTTGTCATGACAGCCCCGTCGACGGCGCGAGCCGCCAAAGTCTACCGTACAATAGCGAATGTGGAAAGCGTGAGTGTGGAAGCCCCGGTAGGAAATGCACCGCGACTCCCTTATCAGGTGTGGGTGACCTATACCGACGGCTCGGGAGAGTACCGTCAGGTCAGATGGCAGAACGCTTCTCAGGTGACTGAGCAGGCAGAAGCCAACCCCACGATTAACCCTGTTGGGACAGAGTACAAGGTGAAAGGGTTTATCATCGGTGACAACACCACTCCGAACGGTTATCCTATTCGTGCCGAGGTGAAGGTCGTGGAGGGTGCCTGGGCCGTGCCGTCCAATCACCCTGTGGCCGAGACATTGCCGCTCGATAAAGTGAGCATTGATGGTGACAACCGTCTGACGTGGAACCGCGACCTCGACATCCGTCAACTGATCAGTCTCGACGTGCGTCAGCAATTATATAACTACCGCGATACTTACGGTCTGTCCACGGAGGGCTATCCCGAAGCCGACGGCTGGGATTCGCCTACAACCAAGTTAAAGGGACATGGCTCAGGCCATTATATGTCCGCCATGGCGATGGCCTTTGCCAGTTGTCAGGATCCGGAGCAAAAGGCAGCCTTGCGGAAGAATATCACCATGATGGTCAACGAACTGCGCCAGTGTCAGGAACGCACCTTCGTCTGGAACGAGCAGTTAGGCCGCTACTGGGAGGCCCGCGACTTTGCCCCTGAGGAAGAACTGAAGGAAATGAAGGGCACGTGGCAGGACTTTGACCTTTATAAGAAAGACTATCAGAAGTATGGCTACGGCTATCTGAACACCATCCCCGCACAGCACTGTGTGCTCATCGAGATGTACCGTGCCTACAATAACGAGAACTGGGTGTGGGCACCTTATTATTCTGTACATAAGCAGTTGGCTGGTCTCATCGACATTGCTACCTATATTGACGACCAAGCGGTGGCCGCCAAGGCCCTGCTCATCGCTAAGGACATGGGCCTTTGGGTGTGGAATCGCCTACACTACCGCACGTTTGTCAAGAGCGACGGCAAGTTGGAAGAGCGTCGTGCCAAGCCAGGCAACCGCTACGAGATGTGGAATATGTACATCGCCGGTGAGGTGGGAGGTATGGCCGAATCGCTGGCACGTCTCTCAGAGATGACTGGCAATGCCGATGAGAAGGCCCACCTGCTGGAGGCTGCAAACTATTTCGACAGCCCGGCTTTCTTCGATCCGTTGGCTAAGAATGTCGACGCCATCCGCACGCGACATGCCAATCAGCATATCCCCATGGTGACGGGTGCCCTGCGTAGTTTCAGGGGCAACAACAATCCCTATTACTATAACCTTGCCCAGAACTTCTGGTCAATGATCCAGGGCCGCTACCGCTATGCTATGGGTGGTGTGGGCAACGGCGAGATGTTCCGCCAGCCTTATTCACAGATTACGAGCATGTGTACCAACGTCACCAGTTGGGGCGGCCGTGAACTCCATCCTGAGCCCACCATCAACGAGACCTGTTGTGCCTATAACCTTGCCAAACTCTCGAAAGACCTTAACTGCTTCAACCCCGACGATGCACGTTATATGGACTACTACGAGCGTGTGCTTTACAACCAGATTGTCGGTTCCGTGAATCCCCATCAGTATATGACGGTCTATCAGTATGCCGTCGGACTTGACGCCTCAAAGCCTTGGGGTAACGAGACACCACAGGCCACCTGTTGTGGCGGTACAGGTGTGGAGAACCACGTGAAGTATCAGGAGGCTGCCTATTTTGTCAATGATAACACGCTCTGGGTGGGACTCTATCTGCCGACCACCGTCAACTGGCAGCAGAAGGGTGTCATCATCAAGCAGGAGTGTCAGTGGCCCGCAGAGCGCTCCACCATCCACATTCAGAAATCTCTCTCATCTCTCCATTCTCCACTCTCCTCTGAATTCTCCATGAAACTGCGCGTGCCCTATTGGGCTACCAGTGGCTTTGATATCAGGCTCAACGGCAAGAGCATAGCCCAGTCCTATCAGCCCAGCAGTTATGTGGAGATCCCTGCCCGTCAATGGACAGAGCAGGATGTAGTGGAGATTGTCATGCCGTTTACCAAGCACCTTGACTTCGGTCCCGACAAGATGGAGCACGCTGCTGCCTATGAGAAGGATGGCAAGACTGAATACACGCCGATGTGGGCCGGAACCTTTATGTACGGTCCGCTCGTGATGGCTACCACAGGCATCAAGAATTGGGATGAGGCCTCCATTGACGTAGCCTCTGACTTGAGCGACATCACGCTCAACGGTCCCCAGACAGGTACAGGTGCTGATGCCAACCTCTACACCATGACCTTCGGTGGCAGGACTTTCATTCCCGACTATGCTGCCGACAGGGATGTCACCCACTATTTCCGTATGAATGTCCAGGGAGATCCCGCTGCGAAGTATGTGCCCGATGCCTCTGAGGGCATCGACAAGTTCACCCTCCGCGAGTTATTGATGGTGGCCCAGATGCGTATTGACGAACAGCAGGCCTGGAATCAGATGGAGATCAAAGTGCCTGAATATGCTCCGTGGGCCATCCATGGCTTCGGACGTATGGTGGAGCAGTATGAGCAGACCAAACCCTATCTTGATGCTCCTGACAGCCAGTACAGCCAGGAGGAGATCGACAAGGCCACTTCGCTATTGAATGTCGCTATTAATAACATGCGCCCGGGCAACCTGCCCGAACTGGAGGACATGAGCGAACTGATGGACCTGCTCGACAAGGCCAAGGAACTGCCTGAGGGCAACCGTCGCCTCGACCGTGCCATCGGCTATGTCTGGATGGTAGTGCGATATGTCAGCGATGGCAGCGGCACAATGGATATGATACAACGCGCCACTTCTCAACTGAAGGAGGCCATGAAAGAACCCAAATAGACTTATTACGCAAACTTCAATAACAACAAAGGATTTATGAACAACGAGCATCTGATCTTGAATGCCAACCCGATTGTGGCGTTCCTTGAGAAACCGTCGGCTGAGTTTACCAAGGCCGATATCATCGACTACATCGTCAAGAACGACATTCGCATGGTGAACTTCATGTATCCCGGCGGTGACGGCAAGTTGAAGACGCTGAACTTCGTCATTAATGACCTGGCCTACCTTGACACTATCCTCACCTGTGGCGAGCGCGTCGACGGTTCCAGTCTCTTCTCCTTCATCCAGGCGGGTTCTAGCGACCTCTATGTGCTGCCCCGTTTCCGCACGGCCTTTATCGACCCCTTTGCAGAGATTCCCACGGTGTCGCTGCTTTGCTCCTTCTTCGACAAGGACGGTAACCCGCTGGAGTCATCGCCAGAGCATACACTCCACAAGGCCGCCGTTGCCTTTACCGAAGTGACGGGTATGGAGTTTCAGGCAATGGGTGAACTGGAGTATTATGTCATCTCTGACGACGAAGGCATCTTCCCCGCTCAGGACCAGCGTGGCTACCATGAGTCGGCCCCCTATGCCAAGGCCAACGAGTTCCGCACCCGTTGTATGCAGTATATCGCCCAGGCTGGAGGTCAGATCAAGTACGGTCATAGTGAGGTGGGTAATTTCTGTCTTGACGGTAAGAACTATGAGCAGAACGAAATTGAGTTTCTGCCCGTGCCTGTAGAGCAGGCTGCCGATCAGTTGATGCTCGCCAAGTGGATTATCCGTAACCTGGCCTACGAACTGGGCTACGACATCACCTTCGCACCGAAGATTACGACGGGCAAGGCCGGTTCAGGTCTCCATATCCACATGCGCATCGTGAAAGACGGTAAGAACCAGATGCTGGCCAATGGTGTGCTCAGCGAGAGCGCGCGCAGGATGATTGCCGGCATGATGGACCTGGCTCCTGCTATCACCGCTTTTGGCAACAAGAACCCCACGAGTTATTTCCGTCTGGTGCCCCATCAGGAAGCACCCACGAATGTCTGTTGGGGTGACCGCAACCGCAGCGTGCTTGTCCGCGTGCCCCTTGGCTGGGCGGCTGATGTTGACATGTGCCATGCGGCTAATCCACTGGAGCCCCAGACGAACTATGACACAAGCATCAAGCAGACTGTAGAGATGCGCTCACCTGATGGCAGTGCAGACCTCTACCAGTTGCTCGCCGGCCTCTGCGTAGCATGTCGTCACGGCTTCGAGATGCCCAATGCCCTTGAGGTGGCCGAGAAGACCTATGTCAATGTGAATATTCACGCTGCCGAGAATGTCGATCGTCTGGCCACGCTGGCTCAGTTGCCCGACTCTTGTGTGGCTTCTGCCGCCTGTCTCGACCGCCAGCGCAAGGTCTTCGAGGAACACGGTGTGTTCTCACCCGCCATGATCGACGGTATCGTCGCTCAACTTCGTGCCTTCGATGACGTGACGCTTCGCAGGAATATAGAGAGTTATCCCGAGGAGATTCAGAAACTCGTCACGCAGTACTTCCACTGCGGATAAGACAGGCCGCTATCCTCCTCTTTCAGCCCAGTCTCCACGATCCAGACTGCGGTAGCCAATGGCTTCGGCGATGTGGTGACTCTGGACACGTTCGCAGGCCTCAAGGTCGGCGATAGTCCGGGCCACCTTTAGGATACGGCTGTAGGCACGGGCTGACAGGCTGAGCCTTTCCATCGCTAGGCGCAGCATCTCCAAACTCTGTTCATCGGGCTCGGCGTACTGATGGATCATGCGTTCCGTCATCTGGGCGTTGCAGTGGATGCCCTTGAAGTCGGCATAGCGTTCCTCCTGAATCCGCCGTGCCTTGATGACGCGCTCACGAATCACCTCGCTCCCTTCGCCATGCGCCATCTGGGAGATTTGCTTGAACGGTACGACGGGCACTTCGCAATGGATATCGATACGGTCGAGCATGGGGCCACTGATCTTGGAGAGGTAACGGCTGATTTGTCCAGGAGTACAGGTGCACTGGTGCGTCGGATCGCCGTAGTAGCCGCAAGGACAGGGGTTCATCGAGGCGACAAACATAAACGAGCAGGGATACTCCACCGTATATTTGGCTCGGCTGATAGTGATTTTGCGGTCTTCAAGTGGCTGGCGCAGCACTTCAAGGGTGCTCTTATTGAACTCTGTCAGTTCATCCAGAAAGAGCACGCCGTTATGGGCCAGGGAAACTTCTCCAGGATGTGGCTTGGTGGTGCCTCCTGTCAGGGCAAC
>JAFUAK010000023.1 GCA_017460765.1 Prevotella sp.
CAAACGGTTATCGATAGGAGAAAGGGGCATATAGCCTTCGTCGAGTTCCGTCTGTTCGCTGAGCACCTGCATGAGGCTCTCCGCGAATTTAGTCAGGTTCTTCTCTTCGAGGGCCGAAAACAGCAGGTCGTCATTCACGGTGTCGCGGTAGAGTTCGCGTGTGAGTTCAATGAGATGGAGGAGGAGGGGCTGTTTGTTCAATTGGCGGATCATCTTAAGCAGATAGGCTGTCTCGTCACCCTCATAGTCGCCAATGATCTCCTTAATGGGTTTGGGTCGTGAATAGGAATCCGGGAAATAGGCTTCAATCCTGGTTGTGTCGATGGATGGGGCGGGTAATCCCAAGACTCTGATGCCATAGTCTATATAGTTGCGGATGTTTTCGTGTTCCGCATAGATGAGCAGGCGTCGCCAGTCTATATCCTGTGGATAACTGGTGCTGTCGAGCGACTTACACCAACGACGGTCTCCCATGATGCCAGCCTTGATGATGGTGCTCAGCGCCTTCAGACTGAGATCGTCCATTTGTTCCAGCGTGTTGGAATCCATCACTTTCTGGTAGACGGCAAAGGTCATGGAGCACATCTCTGCCTGGGTAATGGTATTCGTAGTGACGGCGTTGTGGATTTCCTCCACACGCTTGTTCCATTCCAGTTTCAGGAAATTGCTACGTTCCAGTTTGCCCAGGGTGATGATGGCATAGGCATTCGAAATGACATCTTTCTGCCATAACAGTGACTTCACCACTTTCTCCTGGATATTCTGTTGACTGACTACCCATGGTTCCAACTGTCCATGAGGCGTAATCACCACACGGGCACCATGACGGCGGGCAGCACGTATGGCAAGTGCCATCTTCTGACTCCAGCACCCGTGGCAGTGCAGAATGTCTGGTTCCTGCTCAATGATCTGCTGACGGATATTGGTGCCGCTGTCTGCTGTACGGATGTCGGCACTCTGCTGCATACCTCCTGCCAGCAGCATGACGTGTTGCCGTATCAGGTCGTCTGACTTAGGGTAGATATGCAGTACTTTCATCAGAAGAGGTTTTTAAAGATGATACGTAGCCGGATGCCCAGCAGCGACCAGGCAGAAATCTTTTCTTCGTAGAAATTCAGTATCTGTTGAGCCTGATCCTTCCGGATGACGATGAAGTCATAGCGACCCCACGTATAGTTCATGCGTTTTCTGTCTCGTACCTTCTTGAGTCTGCGTTCGGCTTTACGGAGATGGTCCCTGGCATCCTGGCAGTCTGCAAATGACTGTAGTCTGATGCCTTTCTTGCCCATATAGCCGAGTGTCAGTTCAGCATCGTCGTCCATATTCTCCGCGATGGACTGCAGGACGTCTGTTGCCTCCAGTCTGGTATTGATCTTGGTGATGATAATCCAGTCTTTCTTGGCTGCCTTGATTCCAATGTTAAGAGCCATTTTCTTGTGGACGAGCAGTCTGTTCGGCTTAGGCAGGAAGGTGGTATAGAGGTGTTTGTATTCCCCTTTGAGCCGTTTCAGGACATCTGTTGTATCATCCGTAGACGTATCATCGATAATGATGACTTCATAACCTGGCTCATATTCTTGAGTCAAGTATAAAGGCAGGTTTTCCTCCAGTTCTCTGGCCTGGTCGTGAACTGCCATCATGATGGAGAAACTGCGTTCTTTCTTATTCATGCCTTTGATATGTTCAAATCTCGTCGCTCAGATAGCCTATAGGCAGTCTGCGACAGTTGTACTGGGATGCCATGATTTCGCCGTAGGCACCTGCAGAGCGGATGGCCAGCAGATCGCCGCGCTTTGTGCAGTTCAGGTCTATCTGTTTGGCAAACACGTCCGTGGACTCGCAGATAGGACCTACCACGTCGTAAGTCTCCGTAGGTTCCTCACTGCAGATGTTCTCAATCTTATGGTAGGCCTGATAGAGGGCAGGACGAATCAGATCCGTGAATCCGGCATCCACAATGGCAAACTTCTTCACGGCACCATTCTTTATATATAAGGTACGCGTAATCAGTGAACCGCACTGTGCCACGACGGCTCGTCCCAACTCGAAGTGAAGTGTCTGTCCGTTGCGCAACTTGAGTTTCTTGGCGTACGTGTCGAAATAGTCCTTGAAGTCGGGAATCGGCAGACGGTTAGGGTGGGCATAGTCAATGCCAAGTCCGCCTCCCACATTGATATGCTCCACGCGGATGCGATGCTTATCCAACAGATCCTGTAACTCGTTGACGCGATTACAAAGTGCCTCGAAGTCGCCCATGTCCAGAATCTGTGAACCGATATGGAAATGGAGGCCTACAAACTTCACGTTCTTCATCTTCTCGGCCTCGGCAATCACCGTCAGCATATCGTTCATGTCGATGCCGAACTTGTTCTCTGCCAGGCCTGTGGTGATGTTGGCATGGGTATGTGCTCCTACATTCGGATTCAGACGGAAGGCAATGCGTGCCACCCGTCCTTTGCTGGCTGCCAGTTCATTGATAACCTCAAGTTCCGGGATACTTTCCACATTGAAGCAGAAAATATCGTTGTCGATGCCGATATTGATTTCCCAGTCGCTCTTGCCCACGCCGGCGAAGACAATCTTGGAAGCGGGGAAACCAGCCTTGACAGAAGCCTCTATCTCACCACCACTGACGCAGTCAGCACCCATTCCTGCTTCACGTATGATACGGAGCAGTTTCGGGTTGGCGTTAGCCTTCACGGCATAGTGCACCACGAATCCTTCATGGCGACTGGCCTCTTCATTGATGGTGCGCAGTGTCTGGCGCAGCAGTTCTGTGTCGTAGTAGTAGAAGGGCGTCTGAATAGACTGCAACTTCTCTAAAGGGAATTTTCCTTTTGCCATAGTTATTGCAATGTGTTGTGTTGCCTTACCTTTTTTATTTTTTATTAAAGATCGTGTTGCTCAGGCTCTGGAGAGCACGCTTCTTATCCTCCTCACGGATGAGGAAGGAGATGTTGTAGTTGGAACCGCCATAACTGACCATACGCACGGGGATATCCTTCATGGCATCAAGAGCCAGTGTCTCGAAACCGATGTTCGACCAGTCGAGGTCGCCTACTACACAGATAATACACATGTTGGTATCCACGGTGACAGTTCCGTACTTCTTCAGTTCATCCACGATCTCACCCAGATGTGAGGAATTGTCGATACTCATGGAGACACCCACCTCGGAGGTACAGATCATGTCGATACTCGTCTGGTAACTCTCGAAAATCTCAAAGACCTTGCGGAGGAAACCTGTGGCGAGGAGCATGCGGCTCGACTTGATCTTGATGGCAGTGATATTATCCTTGGCGGCGATGGCCTTAATCTTGCCATACTCCGTCTTGTTGCTGATGGTGGTTCCCTCGGCATCGGGATCCATTGTGTTCAACAAACGTACGGGGATACCGGCGTACTTAGCGGGCTGCACACAGGTGGGGTGGAGAATCTTCGCACCAAAATAGGCCAACTCTGCGGCTTCCTCAAAGTGGAGTTGATGTACTGGATCCGTTTTGTCGACAACGCGCGGATCATTGTTATGCATACCGTCGATATCCGTCCAGATCTGTATTTCTTCGGCATTGATGGCTGCACCAATGAGAGAGGCTGTATAGTCACTGCCACCACGCTGCAGGTTGTCTACCTCACCATAGGCATTACGACAGATAAAGCCCTGAGTCAGATATACTTGCTGACCTTCGTTCTCCTGAAGGATGGCATTGAGTTTCTCCTTGATATATACGGGGTCAGGTTCTGAGTTCTTGTCTGTACGCATGAAGTCAAGGGCATTGATGAGTACAGCGTTGATTCCCTGTTCCTTCATATAGTTCACCACCATGTTGGTAGAGATAATCTCACCCTGGGCCACGATGCTCTTCTCCTCGAAACTGGTGAACAGTTCTTTGGTGAACGAACGGAGATAGTCGAACTCGCTGCGCAGAAACTCAGATGTTGCAGCCTTCGTCTCTTCCTTCTCGTAAAGATCATCCACGTGCTTGGCGTATTTCTGCTCAAGACGATTGATGACCTCATTGGCACCATCGGGATTCTTCTTGTACAGATAGTCGGAAATCTCGACGAGTGAGTTGGTGGTGCCAGACATTGCGGAGAGTACCACGAATACGGGTTCACCAGACTTTGTGACCAGTTTTGTCACATCTTTCATTCTCTGTGGGGTGCCGACGGACGTGCCGCCGAATTTCATCACTTTCATATCCTTATGTTCTTTTATTGTTATTATCAGATTTCTATTCTTTCGGAATATGCCACTTTCGTCTCATCTGTATCAGGTATGTCATCTACCAGGATCAACTGATGGAAGTCATTGGTGACATCTTCCATCTTGGCGTCCTGACAGCGGTACGTGATACTGGGATGTTCCTTAATGAGTGGCAAGTTGTGGGTAGACATCACGACGGATGTACCTTCCTTCGCAATCTGGAAGAGCAGGGTGATTATCTCGTTGGAGGTCTCTGGGTCAAGATTACCCGTAGGCTCATCGGCAAGAATCAGTTTCGGGTGGTTGAGGATAGCCCTGGCAATGGCGATACGCTGTTGCTCACCACCAGACAACTCGTAGGGCATGCTTTCTGCCTTCTCTTCCATACCCACAGCCTTCAAGACTTCTTCGATGCGCTCACTGATACCGTCGCGCTTCTTCCAGCCTGTTGCCTTCAACACGAACTCCAGGTTCTTGTAGACACTGCGGTCTGCAAGCAACTGAAAATCTTGGAAAACGACTCCCATCTCCCTTCGCAAGGCGGGAATCTCCTTACGACGGATGGTCAGCAGGTCGTAGCCAAGAACGGTGGCCTCTTCTGCTTCGTCGACATCCAGTTCGCAGTAGAGTGTTCTCATCAGTGTCGTCTTACCAGAACCTACACGTCCGATGAGATAGATAAACTGTCCTTCCTCTACCTGAAAGGAAACATCTTTCAGCACGCAGATATTATGTCGCTGGTAGATGTTGGCGTTCTTATAACTGATCAGCATATATACTCTTCTTTCTGATTTCTAATCTATTTCATTTCCCCTTTGGCCTTGGCCTCGCGACGCTTCTTGTCCCAGTTCGGATCGTGGCGCTTCTGCAGTTCTTCTACAACCTCTTCGATACGCATGCCTTTGGCTGTGAGCAATACCAGCAGGTGATAGAGCATGTCTGATACCTCGTAGGATAACTGTTCATTTGAGCCAGTGCAGGCTTCGATGACGGCCTCCAGCGACTCTTCACCCACTTTCTGGGCAATACGCTTCACACCGTCCTTGAAAAGTTTGGTGGTATAACTGCCTTCAGGCATCTCTTCATGCCTGCGGTAGATGAAGTCCTGCAATTCAGTGAGGAAGAGCAATGGATTGCTGTTATTGTCCTCTCCCCAACAGGTGTCTGTGCCTGTATGGCAGGTAGGGCCGTCGGGGTTGGCTCTTACCAGCAAGGTATCATTGTCGCAGTCTATCTTGATATCCACCAGATGGAGGAAATTGCCCGATGTCTCGCCTTTGGTCCACAGGCATTGGCGACTACGACTCCAGAAGGTCACCTTCTTGGTGGCGAGAGTCTTTTCGTAGGCTTCCTCATTCATATAGCCAAGCATCAGCACATTCTTTGTCTTGGCATCCTGGATAATGGCGGGAACAAGTCCACCGCATTTCTCAAAGTCTATCTTCATATACGTACGTTTATTCCTTCTGATTTTAAATATTGCTTGAGTTCTGGGATGGGAATCTCGCCGAAGTGGAACACGCTGGCAGCGAGGGCCGCATCAGCGTGACCTTCGAGGAAAGCATCCCTGAAGTGTTCCTTACACCCGGCACCGCCACTGGCGATGATGGGGATAGAAAGGCTGTCGGCCAGTTCTCGCAGGGCTTCATTGGCGTAGCCTTCCTTCACGCCGTCGTGGTTCATACTGGTGAAGAGTATCTCACCAGCACCACGCTCTTGTGCCTCATGGGCCCACTCGAAGAGTCCGCGCTCCGTTCGCTCGCGCCCACCTTTCAGATAACAATGCCAAAGGCTACGGGTAGGCGCGCCAGCGGGAATGCCGTCTTCGTCGAGGCGGGCATCAATAGCACAGACACAGACTTG
>JAFUAK010000175.1 GCA_017460765.1 Prevotella sp.
AAACCGGGCTAATGAAAGGAGGAGTGGTACCTCCAGGAATCGAACCGGGGACACACGGATTTTCAGTCCGATGCTCTACCAACTGAGCTAAGGCACCAATTTCGGTTGCAATCCTTTCGTTTGCGGGTGCAAAGGTACAAACATTTTTTGAACCCACCAAATATTTGAGAGACTTTTTTTGAAAAATGTTTCTAAGTCAGCGGATTCCACCCCTGGGCTTTGAGTTCAAACTCCTGATTATCACGGGTTACGAGTACTTTGCCGAATTTCTCCTCGGTGATGTGGCCGATGAGTCTGACGCCTTCGATCTGCTGGATCTTTTCATGGTCGCCGATGGGAACGGTGAACAGCAGTTCGTAGTCCTCGCCGCCGTTGAGGGCGCAGGTGGTGACGTTCATGTTCATCTCTTCGGCCATCACGGCAGTCTGGTAGTCGATGGGGATATTCTTCTCGTAGATGCGGCAGCCCACGCCCGACTGCTTGCAGATGTGCAGGAGTTCAGAGGAGAGACCGTCGCTGATATCCATCATCGCCGTGGGACGGATGCCTGCCTCGTGGAGTTTCTCAATGATGTCGCCACGGGCCTCGGTCTGCAACTGGCGCTGCAGCAGGTATTCCTTGCCGCTGAAGTCGGGCTGGAAGTCACTGAGACTTGAGAGTTGAGCGTTAAGCGTCGAGAGTTTTTGCTCATCCCCTGCTGCCTTGGCTTCCGCTATTTTCTTCTGTACATCGTTGATCTGCCCATAGTAGACGGCCTTCTCGCGCTCCAGCAGTTGGAGACCCATGTAGGCGGCGCCAAGGTCGCCGCTGACGCAGACGAGGTCGGTGTTCCTGGCACCGTTGCGGTAGACAATGTCCTCCTTGCGGGCCTCTCCGATGCAGGTGATCGAGATGGCGAGGCCGGTATAACTGGAGGTGGTGTCACCGCCGACGATGTCGACGCCCCATTTGTCGCAGGCCAGACGGAGACCGGCATAGAACTCCTCCATGTCCTCGACGGTGAACCGCTTGCTGAGGGCGAGCGATACGGTGATCTGGCGCGGTGTGCCGTTCATGGCGAACACGTCGCTGATATTCACCATGGCCGACTTATAGCCGAGGTGCCTAAGGTCGATGTAGGTCAGGTCGAAGTGTACGCCCTCCATCAGCAGGTCGGTGGTGACGAGCACTTCCCGGTCAGGGTAGGAGAGTACGGCGCAGTCGTCGCCCACGCCGTACTTCGTGCTCTCGTTCTTGATCTCTATGTCTTTGGTGAGGCGGTCAATCAGACCGAACTCCCCTAATTTCGCAATCTCCATCCGCTCTTCACTTTTCACTTCTTACGATCATTTCGCGCATGATCTCCGTCATGAGCGGCTGGGCCTGGTTGGCGGCCTCCTGCACTTCCTCGTGGCTGACCTCTACGGGATCGTCGAAGCCACCCAGGTCGGTGATGACGGAGACGCCGAAGGTGCGGATGCCACAGTGGTGGGCCACGATGACCTCGGGCACGGTGCTCATGCCGACGGCATCGCCGCCGAACAGACGGTACATCTTATATTCGGCAGGCGTCTCGAAGGTGGGACCCTGTACGCCGACATACACGCCGTGCTGCACCTTGATGCCCTTCTCCCTGGCGATCTCGTCGGCCATGGCCACCAGCGACAGGTCGTAGGTCTCGTGCATATCCGGGAAGCGCGGGCCAGTGGGGAAGTTCTTGCCGCGCAGCGGATGCTCAGGGAAGAAGTTGATATGGTCGGTGATGATCATCAGGTCGCCGATGCTGAACTGCGGGTTCATGCCACCGGCAGCATTGCTGACGAAGAGCGTCTTGATACCTAATTCATACATCACGCGCACGGGGAAGGTGACCTCCTTCATCGAGTAGCCCTCGTAGAAGTGGAAGCGGCCCTGCATGGCCATGATGTCGACACCGCCGAGTTTGCCGAAGATGAGTTTGCCGCTGTGGCCTTCAACGGTGGAGACGGGGAAGTTGGGTATGTCCTGATAAGGGAACTCGTAGGTGTCAGTTATTTCGGAAGCTAATTGTCCGAGGCCTGTCCCCAGGACGATCGCTGTCTTTGGGCTTGTAGTCATCCTTGCCTTTAGCCAGGATGCTGTTTCTTGAATTCTTTCGTACATAATCTATGATCTTTTGATTGAATGTCTCTTCTTGATCCTGCATCAGTCTGACGTGGATGGGCAGCACGTAGAGACTCTGTCTGACTTCGTCGCTGAGTCCTTCGGCCACACTGAGCCGGCAGGCGTCTTTCTCCGTCGTGATGATGAGTCTGGGCGAGGGGAGGGCAGCGAAGGCCGCGTTGATGCGCTCCACGTCCTTGCGCCTGAAGTTGTGGTGGTCGCCGAATGCCAGCGGCTGGATCTGGTCGGTGTAGGCCTGCAGGTCGAGCAGCATCTGCTCGGGCGAGGCGATGCCCGTCAGCAGCAGGACGTGCTTGCCCGTGAGTGAGGAGAGATCCTCGGCATGTCTCAGATCTCCTTGGGGGCCCAGGGGAACTAAGGCATCATACTCATGGGTGGAGAAGAACAGTTGCTGATAGGGATAGAGGCCCATCGCCTTGGTAATGACGCGGAACTCCATCGGCTTCAGGTCCGTGGGGCATTTCGTGACGATGACGATGTCGGCACGGTCCTTGCTCTTGATGGGCTCGCGCAGTCGGCCTGCCGGCAGCAGGTCGTCGTAGATCACCAGGCGGTGATAGTCCACCAGCAGGATATTGATGCCCGGCTTCACGTAGCGGTGCTGGAAGGCATCGTCGAGCAGGATGACGTCGATGTCCTTGACATAGTCGCCGCTGGTCAGTTTGTCGATGCCCCTGGTTCGCTTCTTGTCCACGGCGACGGTGATGTCGGGGAATTTCTGCTTCATCTGGAACGGTTCGTCGCCGATCTCGCGCATCGTCGTATCCTTGCCGGCCAGCACGAAGCCATGACTCTTCCGCTTGTATCCGCGGCTGAGCACGGCCACGTTCATCTGGTTCTTCAGCAGGCGGATGAGGTACTCCACGTGGGGCGTCTTGCCCGTTCCGCCGACGGTGATATTGCCCACGGAGATAACGGGCACCTTATAGGAACGGCTTCTCAGGATGCCCGCTTCGAAGAGCATGTTCCTGAATCCCACGCCGAGGCCGTAGAGCCAACTCAGCGGCTTCAGTTTCTTGTTGATATAGATGAGGTCACCTTCCATGTCGGATTATTTAGAACGGAAGTCTTCCAGCATTTTGGCCTGGAGTCGGCTGCCGTCCCTGAGGGTCATGCGCACTTCCATCAGCGGCTGGTAGAGGTCGCCCAGCAGACTGCGCAACTCGCCGTCGAGGTAACTGCCCTTGTTCTCACTTGGCATGAACTGATCGAGCCAACTGCCCTCGTTGGGATAGGCGCTGGTGTAGTACTCCTTGACCTTGGCCAGTTCGGCTGCCTTCTTCACGGCGTCATCGAGTGATCCGATCTTGTCGACGAGTTTGATGCCGATCGCGTCAGTGGCCAGCCAGACACGGCCCTGGGCGATGGAGTCCACCTGAGCAGGCTTCAGACCACGGCCTTCCGACACGATGTTAAGGAATTCGTTGTAGCCGCGGTCCACATGGTGCTGCAGGAACTCCAGTTCCTGTCCGTTGTCCTTGGCATAGACGAGATTCTCCTCGTAGTCACTGTATTTATTGGTCTTCGTACCGTCGTAGGTGATGCCGAGTTTGTCGTTCATGAGCACGCTGACATTGGGGATCATGGCGAAGATGCCGATGCTGCCCGTGATGGTGGTGGGCTCAGCGAAGATGTAGTTGGCGGGAGAACTGATCCAGTAGCCGCCGGAGGCTGCCGCACCGCTCATGGATACCACTACGGGCTTCTTGGCCTTCAATACCTTGACGGCGTGGCGGATCTGCTCGGAGGCCACGGCGCTGCCGCCGCCGGAATTCACGCGGAACACCACGGCCTTCACATCATCGTCGTCGGCCAGTTTGCGCAGGTCGTCGGCCACCGTCTTGCCCACAATCTGGTGGCTGCCGTAGTCCAGCGGACTGAAGGATCCGTCGTCGACGATGCTGCCGTAAGCATAATAGACAGCAATCTTGTCGCCTTCCTTCGTGTCCTTCGACTTCACGTTCTTCATGTCGCTCAGGGTCAACTGGTTGATGTCATCGTCCTTGTCCAGTTTCAGACGGCCCTTGATTTCGGCCTTGATTTCTTCAGGGAACAGCACCTTGTCGATGAGTTTTGCCTTCACATAGTCCTTCGTGTCAGCCAGTCTGACAATGCTGTCGTTGACCAGTTGGTTCAGTTGCTCTGGACTGACCTTCCGGCCTTCGCTAATCTGCTTCAGCCAGTGGTTCCAGATGCCGTTCAAATAGGCCATGCGCTGCTCGCGGTCGTAGTCGCTCATATCGCTGCGCGTCATACTCTCCACGGCGCTCTTATATTTGCCGACCTTGGTGGCCTGGACTCTGACACCCAGTTTGTCGAGCAGTCCCTTGTAATACTCGCTCTTTCCGCCGAAGCCCTTCAGGTCGATGGTGCCCTCACCGTTCAGGTAGACCTTGTCGGCCACGGATGCCACATAGTAGTTCATCTGTCCGTAGTTATCGGCATAGGCTACGATCCACTTGCCGCTCTTCTTGAAGTCGGCCAGGGCATCACGCAGTTGCTGGGCCGAGGCGGGCCAGTCGAATGTCATGCTGCCGCCCTCCAGATAGATACCCTTGACGTCTTCTTCGTCCTTGGCCTTGCGGATGCTGCTGATCAGGTCGTCGAGACCGACGCTGCTGTCGCTGCCCATGCCGATCAGACCATCAATGGGACTGCCTTCGGCGGCGCGCTCTTCGACGTTGCCGCTCATCTGGATGACAAATACGGAGTTTTCCTTAACCTTGGTAGACGCAGAGTCGCTGGCAACCATGCCGGCAAGAGAAATGACCAGGAAGAATCCTGCAATGACTAAAAAGATGGCAATACCACAGATGGTGGCAAACACCATTTTAAAGAACTGTTTCATAATTAATGAGGTTGATGTTACGTAACTGACTGCAAAGGTACAAAATAATTTTAAAGTATGGCACATCTTGGCCGAAATTTTTTGTAACGCTGACAAGTTGTCACACCTCCGTAACTTGGCACGGTTTTGGCAGATAAGTAGGCGGAGTGGTGGAAATGCTGCTCCTTATACATTATTTATAATATAGTTATCATTTAAAAATATAAGCATTATGAACATCAAACCATTAGCAGACCGCGTGCTGGTATTGCCCGCACCGGCAGAAGAGAAGATCGGCGGTATCATCATTCCCGACACTGCCAAGGAGAAACCCCTCCACGGTACCATCAAGGCCGTCGGTCAGGGAACAAAGGACGAGCAGATGATCCTGAAAGAGGGTGACGAGGTGCTCTACGGCAAGTATAGCGGCACGGAACTCGAGTTCGAGGGAGAGAAGTATCTGATGATGCGCCAGAGCGACGTCTTGGCGATTATTGGATAATCGCCAATTTGACAATTGAGTCATTTTACAATTTCACAATTAAATAGTCAAATCGTAAATAGTCAAATCGTAAAATAAAACTATGGCAAAGGATATTAAATTCAATATTGAGGCCCGTGACCTGCTGAAGCAGGGCGTGGACCAGTTGGCAAACGCAGTAAAGGTGACACTCGGCCCGAAGGGACGTAACGTGGTCATCGAGAAGAAGTTCGGTGCTCCCCAGATCACCAAGGACGGTGTAACCGTGGCCAAGGAGATCGAGTTGGAGGACAAGTTCGAGAACACAGGCGCACAACTCGTGAAGAGCGTGGCCTCGAAGACTGGTGACGATGCCGGTGACGGTACGACTACCGCTACCATCCTGGCTCAGGCTATCGTGGCAGAGGGCCTGAAGAACGTGACCGCCGGTGCCAACCCCATGGACCTGAAGCGTGGTATCGACAAGGCCGTGAAGGCTGTTACTGAGCACATCGCCAAGAGCGCTGAGCAGGTGGGCGACAACTACGACAAGATCGAGCAGGTGGCTACCGTCAGTGCCAACAACGACAAGGAGATCGGTGAACTGCTGGCCGAGGCTATGCGTAAGGTCTCCAAGGACGGTGTAATTACCATCGAGGAGTCGAAGAGCCGCGACACCCATATCGGTGTGGTCGAGGGTATGCAGTTCGACCGTGGCTATCTGTCAGCCTACTTTATCACCGACTCTGAGAAGATGGAGTGCGTGATGGAGAATCCGTATATCCTGATCTACGACAAGAAGATCAGCAACATCAAGGACTTCCTGCCCATCCTGCAGCCTGCTGCCGAGAGCGGACGCCCCTTGCTCGTGATTGCCGAGGATGTGGACTCTGAGGCTCTGACAACTCTGGTTGTAAACCGTCTGCGTGGCGGTCTGAAGATCTGTGCCGTGAAGGCTCCTGGCTTCGGCGACCGTCGTAAGGCCATGCTTGAGGATATCGCTACCCTGACAGGCGGTGTGGTCGTCAGCGAGGAGAAGGGTCTGAAACTGGAGCAGGCTACGCTCGAGATGCTGGGTACCTGTGACAAGGTGACCGTCTCTAAGGACAACACTACCATCGTGAACGGTGCCGGTGATAAGCAGGCTATCCAGGATCGTATCGCCCAGATCAAGAAGGAGATCGAGGTGACCACCAGTTCTTACGACAAGGAGAAACTGCAGGAGCGTCTGGCCAAGTTGGCCGGTGGCGTGGCTGTGCTCTACGTCGGTGCTAACAGCGAGGTGGAGATGAAGGAGAAGAAGGATCGTGTTGACGATGCCCTCTGCGCTACCCGTGCTGCCATCGAGGAAGGTGTGGTTGCCGGTGGTGGTACCACCTACATCCGTGCCCAGGAGGCCCTGGCCGGTCTGAAGGGTGACAACGCCGACGAGCAGACTGGTATCAACATCATCTGCCGTGCCATCGAGGAGCCGCTGCGCCAGATTGCCGTCAATGGCGGTCAGGAGGGTGCCGTGGTCGTTCAGAAGGTACGCGAGGGCAAGGGTGACTTCGGTTTCAACGCCCGCACTGATGTTTATGAGGATCTGCGTGAGGCCGGAGTGATCGATCCTGCCAAGGTGGCTCGTGTTGCTCTGGAGAATGCAGCCAGCATCGCCGGTATGTTCCTCACCACTGAGTGCCTGATCGTCGACAAGCCCGAGAAGGAGCCTGCCATGCCGATGGGCGGTGCCCCGGGTATGGGTGGAATGATGTAATATACAGAGTGTTAGAAAAGTCTGCGAAATCAGTATAATTTTGCAAACTAAAGATAACAAATTAGGGGATGGGTTGAAAAATCCATCCCCTTTTTGTGGTATTTTTGTGCGCACACAACGATTTTTGTCTGAAAAATCTTGGAGCATTTCTAAAAACATCGTATCTTTGCAGCGTGATAAGGAAACAATTCCAAGTCGCAAAATAGTATTAGATACTTTTGAGTAAAAGATATTTTTTTGATTTGTTTTAGTAGATTAGTTTTTAAGTAGTTTGTTTTTCAGAACCGATTGTCGTGAGACACTCGGTTTTTTTATGCCTTTTTTTGCATGTTTCGCCAAAAAAGTGTAACTTTGCATGCAGAATGCAGAAACTCATAGAACTCTATCAACAATGGAAGGGTGCTGAACCCGCTAATATTCAGCAACTTCCAGGTGCGGGCAGTAACCGGTCCTACTTCCGTCTGACGGATACTGAAGGGCAGACGGTGATAGGTGTCATCGGCACCAGTCGCGACGAGGACCATGCCTTCATCTATCTCACAGAGCATTTCAACAGGCGCAAACTCCCCGTGCCGCAGATTCTGGCAGCCAGCGACGACCAACTGCGCTACATACAGACCGATCTTGGCAGCATTTCCCTCTTCGACGCGATCCGCGGTGGGCGAGAGGCCGGCGGGCGCTACACGCTGAAGGAACAGGAACTGTTGCGGCGCACCATCCGTGAATTGCCAAATGTCCAGATCCGTGGTGCCAGAGGCCTCGATTTCTCCAACTGCTATCCTCAGGCGGAGTTTGATGTGGACAGCGTGCTGTTCGATCTCAACTATTTCAAATACTGCTTCCTGAAGGCTACCGAACTCGACTTCCACGAACTGAAACTGGAAGCCGACTTCCGTCTGCTGGCCAAGGACTTGACGATTGATGAAGGAGACAGGAGTCAGGAGACAGGAGGGTTTTTCCTCTACCGCGACTTCCAGGCCCGTAACGTGATGCTCGATGCCAAGGGTAACCCCTGGTTCATCGACTATCAGGGTGGTCGCAAGGGGCCCTATTACTACGATCTCGCCTCCTTCCTCTGGCAGGCCAGTGCGAAGTATCCCCATAAGTTGCGCCGCGAACTCGTCTACGAATACTACAACTCGCTGAAGCACTACACAGAGGTGCCGCCCGTGCGGCATTTTGTCAACCGTCTCTCGCTGTTCGTGCTCTTCCGCACACTGCAGGTGTTGGGTGCCTATGGCTTCAGGGGCTATTTCGAACAGAAGAAGCATTTCATCGAGTCGATACCTCCCGCCATCCAGAACCTTCGCGAACTCATTTCTGACCGCACTTTCCACTATCCTTATTTGATGGATATCCTGCGCCAGTTGACCGAACTCCCCCAGTTCGCCAGGGTCGAGGCCACAGCCAAGCGTGCCGATGGCTACAAGACTACCGACCTGAATCCCTATAAGGCCCACCCGCAGGACGGTCCGGCTACTTTCTCCAAGTACGATGCCCAGGGGCCGTTGGTGGTGAAGGTGTTCAGTTTCTCTTATCGCAAGGGTATTCCCGAGGACGAAAGCGGCAATGGCGGTGGCTATGTGTTCGACTGCCGTTCGACCCACAACCCGGGTCGTTATGAGCCGTATAAGAAACTCACCGGCCTGGACGAGCCCGTGATCCGATTCCTCGAAGACGATGGTGAGATTCTCACCTTCCTCGACTCCGTCTATAAACTGGCCGATGCTCACGTGCGTCGCTACATCCAGCGCGGTTTCACCTCGCTGATGTTCTCCTTCGGCTGTACGGGCGGTCAGCATCGCAGCGTCTACTCCGCTCAGCACCTGGCTGAGCATATCCATGAGAAGTTCGGCATCGAGGTGCGTATCTGCCACCGTGAGCAGAACATCCGGCAGACGATTCCCGCGCGGAAGGCTGGCGTGAAACAGGCCATGATCTTTGCAGCGGGATTAGGAACCCGTCTGAAGCCGCTGACCGACACGATGCCCAAGGCTCTGGTGAAGGTAGGGGGGCAGCCGCTGCTCTGGCATGTGATCATGAAACTGAAGTCGGCAGGTTTCGAGCGCATTGTGGTGAATGTGCATCACTTTGCCCGGCAGATAGTCGACTATCTTGATGAGAACAACCGCTTCGGTCTGGATATCCGTATCTCCGATGAGAGTGACGGGCTGCTCGAGACGGGCGGTGGTATCAAGAAGGCGCTGCCGCTGCTGGACTCCGAGTCGTCTGTACTCATCCATAATGTGGATATCCTGAGCAATGCCGATTTGGCAGGACTCTATGCCTTGGCTGAAAGGGAAAATGCCGATGGGCTGCTGCTGGTAAGCCGCAGGCAGACGAAGCGCTATCTACAGTTTGACAACGACATGCGTCTGATAGGCTGGAAGAATGTAGAGACTGGCGAGGTGAAAGGCGATGAGGGCCTGTCACTGGCTTTCTCCGGCATTCACGTGCTGTCGCCGTCGGCCTTCAGACTCTTTGACGAGATGCCCGATCGCTTCGGTATTATGGACTTCTACCTGAAGTACTGCCACCGGCAAGCCTTCCTGGGCAGGGAACTGAACGACCTGCAGTTGTTGGATGTGGGCAAACTCGACTCCCTCGACCTCGCCGAACAGTTCCTCCAGAATCATAAATCGTAAATCAGCAAATCGTAAATACAGTTATGTCACAGAAGATTATTATTTTGGATTTCGGCTCCCAGACGACGCAACTCATTGGCCGTCGTGTGCGTGAGTTGGACACCTTCTGCGAGATTTTGCCCTACAACAAGTTCCCGAAGGACGATGAGAGCGTGATAGGCGTGATCCTGAGCGGTTCACCCTATTCGGTTCACGATCCTGAGGCGTTCAAGGTGGACTTGTCGCAGTTCGTGGGTAAGGTGCCCGTGCTGGGCATCTGCTATGGGGCACAGTTTATCTCGCACACCCTTGGCGGCAAGGTGGAGAAAGCCGACTCGCGAGAGTACGGCCGTGCGAACCTTCAGACCGTTGATACCTCCAATCCGCTTTTCAAGCATTTTGAACAGCAGTCGCAGGTGTGGATGAGTCATGGCGACACGATCACCGCAATCCCCAGCGAGTTTAAGGTAATTGGTTCGACGACGGACGTGGTTAATGCGGCCTTTGCCTCTACGAAGCAGTCGGTTTGGGCCGTGCAGTTCCACCCAGAGGTTTTCCATACGCTGCAGGGTAAACAGTTGCTGAAGAATTTCGTGGTGGATATCTGCGGTTCTCGTCAGGAGTGGAGTGCTGCCTCGTTTGTAGATACCACGGTAGCAGAACTGAAGGCGCAACTTGGACAGGACCGTGTGATCCTCGGTCTGAGCGGTGGTGTCGACTCTTCGGTAGCCGCCGTTCTGCTGAACCGGGCCATCGGCAACCGTCTGACCTGTATCTTCGTGGATCACGGTATGCTGCGCAAGAACGAGTTCACGCAGGTGATGGAAGACTACAAGGTGCTGGGCCTGAATGTCATTGGCGTGGATGCCAGTGAGAAATTCTTCTCGGATCTGGCTGGCATTACGGAGCCGGAGCAGAAGCGCAAGATTATCGGTCGCGATTTCGTCGAGGTCTTTAACGCCGAGGCGAAGAAAATCGTTGACGCGAAGTGGCTCGCGCAGGGTACGATCTATCCCGACCGCATCGAGAGCCTGAACATCACGGGCAAGGTCATCAAGAGCCATCACAACGTGGGCGGACTGCCGAAGGAGATGAACCTGCAACTCTGTGAACCGCTGAAGTGGCTGTTCAAAGACGAGGTGCGCCGCGTAGGTCGCCAGTTGGGCATGCCAGAACACCTTATCACCCGTCATCCGTTCCCTGGGCCGGGCTTGGCAGTACGCATCCTGGGAGACATCACGCCCGAGAAGGTGCGTATCCTGCAGGATGCCGATGATATCTATATCCGCAGTCTGCGCGAGTATGTCGATGCCGACGGTGAATCACTATATAACAAGGTGTGGCAGGCTGGTGTCGTATTGCTCTCCACCGTACGCAGTGTCGGCGTGATGGGCGACGAGCGTACCTACGAGCATCCTGTGGCCTTAAGAGCCGTGACCTCTACCGATGCGATGACCGCTGACTGGGCTCATCTGCCCTACGACTTCATGGCAAAGGTCTCTAATGAAATAATAAATAAGGTACGCGGGGTGAACCGAGTCTGTTATGACATCTCCTCCAAGCCCCCTGCCACGATCGAATGGGAATAAAAAAGGCTCGCCATCAGGCGAGCCTTTTTTATTCCCATGCATGTTTTACTGTTTCTTCAGCAAGTCACGAATCTCAGCGAGCAACTCTTCCTGAGTGGGTCCGGCAGGTGCCTCTGGAGCGGGCTCCTCTTCCTTCTTGCGGTTCAGTTTGTTGATACCCTTCAGCATGAGGAAGATACAGAGGGCCACGATGAGGAAGTCGACGATGTTCTGGATGAACTGTCCGTAGGCAAAAACAGATGCGCCAGCCTCCTGGGCTGCAGCCAGAGTCTCATACTTCTCGCTACCACTGAGGTTCACGAACAGATTGGTAAAGTCGATTCCACCTGTAGCCAGACTGATGACAGGCATCAGTACGTCGCCAACAAGCGAGGTGATAATCTTACCGAAAGCACCGCCGATGATAACGCCGACTGCCATGTCCATCACATTGCCCTTAACGGCAAACTCCTTGAATTCTTTAATAAATCCCATAATCTTTAAGTTTTAATGTTTAACGTTTAATATTTAATTTGAATTGTAATCTTCGTTTTGCAATCTCCGACTTTGCATCTTCGTTTTTTCAATCTTTAATGTTTTATCTTGAATGTTTAATCTTAATTAAGATTGATTCTGTGTGCAAAATTAGAAAAAAAATTGTAACTTTGTAGCCGAAAACGAAAAAAAGTGCACGAAAGGTGCAAAAAAGTTAGTATTTTAGGTATAAACCCATTTAAATAATTAAGTAAAATGACAAAAGTAGCAATTAACGGTTTTGGCCGTATCGGTCGCCTCGCTTTCCGTCAGATGTTCGAGGCTGAAGGTTATGAAGTAGTAGCAATCAACGACTTGACAAGCCCGAAGATGCTTGCTCACCTGCTGAAGTATGACACTGCTCAGGGTGGTTTCGCTGGCAAGTTCGGTGAGGGTAAGCACACTGTAGAGGCTACAGAGACCTCTATCATCGTTGACGGTAAGGAGATTACTATCTATGCAAAGCCCAACGCAGCAGAACTTCCTTGGGGTGAACTGGGCGTAGACGTAGTTCTCGAGTGCACAGGTTTCTACACATCTAAGGAGAAGGCTTCTGCTCACATCCAGGCTGGTGCCAAGAAGGTTGTGATCTCTGCTCCTGCCGGCAAGGACCTGCCCACCATCGTTTACAACGTGAACCACAAGACTCTGACTCCGGCTGACACCGTGATCTCTGCTGCTTCTTGCACCACGAACTGTCTGGCTCCTATGGCTGACGCCCTGAACAAGTACGCTCCTATCTGCAGCGGTATCATGTCTACAATCCACGCTTACACTGGTGACCAGATGATTCTCGACGGTCCTCAGCGCAAGGGTGACCTCCGTCGTAGCCGTGCAGGTGCTCAGAACATCGTTCCTAACTCAACAGGTGCTGCCAAGGCCATCGGTCTGGTTATCCCCGAGTTGAACGGTAAGTTGATCGGTTCTGCACAGCGCGTTCCGACTCCCACAGGTTCTACCACTATCCTGGTTGCCGTTGTGAAGGGTAAGGACATTACCGTTGAGGGTATCAACGCTGCCATGAAGGCTGCCGGTACCGAGAGTTTCGGTTACACTGAGGATCAGATCGTTTCTAGCGATATCATCGGTATGAAGTATGGTTCACTCTTCGACGCTACTCAGACCATGGTTAGCAAGATCGACGACGACACCTATCAGGTGCAGGTTGTTTCTTGGTACGACAATGAGAACTCTTACACTTCTCAGATGGTTCGCACCATTAAGTACCTCGCTGAGTTGAAATAATTGACTTGACGATAAAAAGTTATAATAATTGCCGTCCGATTTTGTCGGACGGCTTTTTTTGTGTGTTTGTGTTGTGATATTCAAAAAATGTTCGTATATTTGCAGCGGAAAATCAATTAATCAACAAAACGATAATCGCATGAGACGGATTTATGTAGCAGTAGTCTGCATGTTGGTGACAGCCTGTTACGGACAGAAAACCAAACAAGCCGCAGGGGATGGTTCTATCGGATTTGACATCCATCGGTATGCTGCCCAGATGACAGAGATGCCTTATGAGCGGAAGAATATGGGCGATGTCACACTTACGGAATACGCCCTTGTCGACCTCGATGGCGACGATCATCCCGAACTGTGGGTGCGCGGTGACAACAACTATCAGGCATTCTATGTCGTAAAAGGTGACAGCGTGGAAATGATTGCCTATGCCGACGGGGCTACCGACCTGACATTCCATAAGAACGCTGTCAGTTGGAGCGCCTACTATTCGCCCGGTCAGTGGTGGAAAGGGGCGAGCGTGCTGAAAGACAGTCATGTGGTGAGCAACTATGATGCCATGGGCGAGTTTGAAATGCAGAGTGAAGAGACCGTTTGGGAAGAGTACTGGCTGGATGGTAAGGAAAGTACCAGCGATGCCTGCGATCAGTTTCAGGAGCGGCTCGGGGATATGGTGGATGAGCCTGTGGCTGATTGGCACGACATAGTACCTGTGATAACATGTACAACTGAGTCGGATTGATGGCATATTTTATTAAAAACAAAAATAGTAAAAGATGAAGAAAGTTGTGACTATCGTTTTGTCTGTCGTAGCGGTGCTGCTGTCGGGCACGGCAAAGGCCGATATACTCTGTGAGTACAGTTTTGAGGGGACTCTGGGCAACAATATCCCTGTAAAACTCAAGTTCGCCGTCAATGGCGACGAGATTGCCGTGGGGGAGATCCTCTACCCTAAAGCGAAGACCCCCGCACCGATCCTGGTGGTGGGTGATATGCTCGACGACGACTCTTTTGTCCTCAGGGAATACCAGAGCGACGGCACTATCACCGGAGTGATGTCGTTCAAGGTGGAGACCTACGCAGACGGTACTTTTGTCAAAGATGGCACCTGGACGAACCCTCGTACCGGCAAGGAGTTCCCGATACATCTCGAGGCCAATGAGGAGACTGTGCCCATCTCCGAGTATTTCGACTATGAGGATCCCCAGAATATCGGTCGTGAATACGCCTATTCCCTCTGGAATCCTCGCTACGGAGCGATGATGGGTGGCACTGCGAAGTTCCGTGGGGCAGGCAAGCACAAACTGCATTTCGATATATGCAATTCCCCTGGCAACATCGCCGAGGGCAAGAGCAACCCAGACCGTCCTGCCGTACTGGGCAACTATACCTATAACTTCTTTGAATATGAGAATGTCAATGACTGCGGCTATGGTTTCGGAGCCTACTTCTTTAAGAAGTTCGTGGTGCTGAAGACACTTACCCCAGCAGTAGGCTGCTTCGGTATGGGCGTGGCCTTTGATGGTGTGTATGTGAAGATCAAACAGTAAGTGCGTATGAAGAAGATTGTAGTATGTATTTTATTCCTGCTTGCAGGGCTCTCGGCAGTCCATGCCCAGGATGGGGGCAAGGCCTTCTTGGAGAAATTCTACCAGGAGGGTGCCGAGTGCTGGTTTGACAATGGCTTCCTGAAGCGGCACCTCACGCAGAAGGCGCTCACGTTCCTGCATGACAGTTATGATTATGACGATGAGTCGGGCGAAGGTCTGGCCGCTTGGCTCTTTTATCAGGAAGACGGCTGGGATGTCGGCGAGTTCAAGGAATTCCTGGTGACGAAGGTGAACGACAATACCTACCGGGTGACGTGTCACGCCGATTTCAACGAGGACACTTACGAATATTCCGTCGTGTTCGGTCTCGTCAGGGTGGGCAATGCCTGGAAGATCGACACGATGGAGCCCGGAAAGGGTGACATCATTGTCAGCGACCCAGGCATCCTGAACGGCTCGCGGTGGAACATCAGCAGTCTTGACTATACAGCCAAGGTGAATGTCGATCGTACGATTACTTTCAGTGCGATGGCGGAGGGCGAGGAACTGATGTTCCGTCTGACACCCAACTACAGCAAGGAGGGTGAATACACCCTTAGCGATGAGCCGGGTGCCGACGGTACGAACCCCTTCAGCGGTATGCCCCGCGTGAAATTCATCGACAAGTATGGCACGAAACTGCTCTGTCTCTACGACCAGAGCGGACTGCTGCAGCATGTACTTGACGGCAAGGCAAGGCTTGAAGGCGAAGAAGAAGCCAAGAGCAAGTGGGACATACAACTGCAGGGCTACTATACCGACCGTTACGGTGATACGTTGCAGATCAGCAGTGGTGTCATCTACGAAAAGGGTGCGGCCCGTGCCACCTATGAGCATATCCCCTTCAATGGCACTGTCACGGGAGTCATGCGCATCAGCGGAGCCACCCACCTTGATGGCATATGGGAGGCTGTGGTCACGCTCGACGGGCTGACTCTCTACGAAGTGGCAGAGGATGAGTATGGCGTCTATCAGCGTAAGGGTGGTAAGAAAATGCTGAGTTGGGCTCGCAACGACTTCCCCCGCTTTAATTATACGTGGGTCATCCTGCTCAACGACGGACAGTTCCGTCGCCTGAAGAAATCGACCCTACGCATCATGCGCAATGCCATTCTGGCCCGTCATGGCTACATGGTGTCATCGCCTGATTTGGCGGAGTACTTCGGTAGCCAGTCATGGTTCTCTCCTCGTCCCTCGAACGACGATGTCTTCGATGAACTCTCACTCGTTGAACAACTCAACATCGAACTCATCAAGGCCGAAGAGGCAAAACCTGACGATGAGCGTTACGTCAAAGAAGAATAATATGATCACGATACTCGGTCCGACGGCTTCTGGGAAGACACCTGTGGCGACACATCTGGCTGCGGAGATTGGCGGGGAGATTATTTCTGCCGACTCGCGGCAGGTGTATCGGCGCATGGACATCGGTACGGGTAAGGACCTGGCCGACTATGTCGTTGATGGTCGACAGATCCCGTATCATCTGATTGACATCCGTGAGCCGGGTACGAAGTATAACCTCTTCGAATACCAGCAGGACTTCTACGACGTGTATCAGGATGTTCGGAGTAGGGGCGCTGTGCCCATCCTCTGTGGAGGTACGGGCCTGTATATCGAGGCGGTCCTGAAAGGTTACAAACTCTCGCCCGTTCCGCAGAATCAACCGCTGCGTGACAGTCTGGAGGGAAAGTCGCTCGAAGAGTTGACAGCCATGCTGATTCACCTAAAAGAGAAGAACGGCTCGAATATGCATAACAAGACCGATGTCGACTCCTGTCAGCGGGCCATCCGGGCCATAGAGATCGAGACCTACAATCTGGAGCATCCCACACCAAGGCGGGACTTGCCCCCTGTGGATAGTATTATAATAGGTATAGACATCGATCGTGAACTGCGGCGTGAGAAGATCACCCGTCGTCTGAAGGCCCGACTGGAAGAGGGTATGGTAGAAGAAGTGAAGGCTCTGCTCGACGAGGGCATCCCTGCGGAGAACCTACTTTACTATGGGCTTGAATATAAATATGTGACGGAGTATCTGACCGGACAGACCTCTTACGAGGAGATGTTTGCCCGTTTGGAGATTGCCATCCATCAGTTTGCCAAGCGGCAGATGACATGGTTCC
>JAFUAK010000176.1 GCA_017460765.1 Prevotella sp.
ACTTTCCACTCTGCATGTACTCGATGCAGATACTGCGCTTCAATGCGCGACTGAATTTCTGTTTTCCCATAATTCTTAAATGAAATTAATTGTTTAACATTTAAGCCTCTCTGGGAGTCAACCTATTTCAGTACAAGACACGTGGGTCACACTGATAGTCAAGGCTCTTTTCTGGAATCATGTGGCGCTTATTTGTGAATAAGTAATACTTATTTTGCAAGATATGCCGTTTTTCTGCAAAATGTGGGTCAATCGTTTGGCGGTTTCGATATTTTTTTGTAATTTTGCACTCAATAAAACTAATAACCCATAACTGATGAAACTAAAACTCATAGCAACAATCATCATGGCAGCAGCAACCTTCGCGGCCTGTCAGCAGAAGCAGGAAGAAGTCTCTCCGTTTGTCTCGGTGGAGAACGGCCATTTCGTGAAAGACGGCAAACCTTATTATTATGTAGGAACAAACTTTTGGTACGGTGCTATCCTCGGTTCGGAAGGGCAGGGTGGTGACCGTGCACGACTGGCCAGGGAACTCGACCTGATGAAGGAGATGGGCATCGACAATCTGCGTATCCTCGTCGGCTCTGACGGTGAGCGCGGCGTGAAGACCAAGGTGGAGCCGACGCTTCAGGAGGCCCCAGGCGTTTACAACGATACAATCCTCGCCGGACTCGACTATCTGCTCCAGGAGATGGGCAAGCGCCAGATGGTGGCCGTGCTCTACCTGAACAACTCCTGGGAGTGGAGCGGTGGCTACGGCTTCTATCTTGAGCAGGCTGGCGAGGGCAAGCAGCCGCGTCCCGACGAGGCCGGCTATCCCGCCTTCATGGAGGCCATGTCGAAATATGCCACCAACGAGAAGGCCCATCAGTTGTTCTATGACTACGTGCGCTTCATCCTCTCACGGACGAACCGCTATACAGGCAAGGCCTATAAGGATGATCCCGCCATCATGTCGTGGCAGATCGGCAACGAGCCCCGTGCCTTCAGCAAGGAGGCTCTGCCTGCCTTTGAGAAGTGGATCGCCGAGGCATCGGCACTCATCCGCAGTCTTGATCCCAACCACCTGATCTCCGTTGGCTCTGAAGGTGCCTGGGGTTGTGAGGGCGACTTCGACTGTTGGGAGCGTATCTGCGCCGATAAGAACATCGACTACGCTAATATCCACCTCTGGCCCTACAATTGGGGCTGGGCCAAGGCAGACTCGCTCATCGAGAACCTGCCGCGCGCCAAAGAGAACACCAAGGACTATATCGACCGTCACCTCGACATCTGCGCGAAGATCAAGAAACCGCTCGTGATGGAGGAGTTCGGCTATCCCCGCGACGGCTTCAAGTTCACGCTCGATACCCCGACGCAGGGTCGTGACGGGTTCTATGAGTATGTGTTCTCCCTCGTGGGCGATAATGCCGAGCAGGGCGGCTACTTTGCCGGCTGTAACTTCTGGGGCTGGGGCGGCTACGCACAGCCTAAGCACGAGCAATGGCAGGTGGGCGATGACTATACCAACGATCCTGCCCAGGAGGCCCAGGGACTGAACTCTGTCTTTGCGGGTGACGCCTCGACGCTGGCTGTCATCAAATCGCAGGTGGAGCGCATGGCGAAGTTGAAGTGAGAAGTGAAAAGTGAAGAGTGAAAAGTATAGATAAGATGAAAAGACTACTGACTTTATGCTGTGCGATGATGGTCGTGATGGGACTGTCGGCACAGATTCGTGGTGAAGAGATTCAGGTGCTGGTGCAGCCCGATCGTCCTGACTGGACTTACAAGACAGGGGAGACGGCCACCTTCATGGTGTATGTGCTCAAGTCGGGTGTCCCGCTCAGCGATGCCCATATCGACTACGCTGCCGGTCCTGAGATGTACCAGGACGTGAAGGACAGTTTCGTACTGCCTGACGGAACGCTGAAACTCACGGGTACGATGGATCAGCCCGGCTTCTACCGTGTCGACGTGACGGCTCATGTCGGTGGCAAGGATTATAAGGGTGCCTGTGGCGCCGCTTTCTCCCCCGAGCAACTGCAACCCTCAACGGTGATGCCGAACGATTTCTCCGAGTTCTGGCAGAACGCCATCACGGAGGCTCGCAAGACGGAACTCAACCCTACGAAGCGACTCCTGCCCGAGCGCTGTACGAAGAACGTGAACGTCTATGAGGTGTCGTTCCAGAATATCCTGCCCGACTACCGTACCTATGGCATCCTCTGTGTGCCCGTGAAGGAAGGGAAATATCCCGCCCTGTTGCGTGTGCCTGGTGCTGGCGTCCGCCCTTATGGCGGTGACGTGTGGACAGCCGCCCAGGGAGCCATCACCCTCGAGATCGGCATCCACGGCGTGCCCGTCACGATGGACCAGAAGGTGTATGACGATATGTTTCACGGAGCCCTGAACTGGTACTGGGAGTTCTATACGGACGATCGCGACAAGAACTACTATAAGCGTGTGGTAATCGGTTGTATCCGCGCCCTCGACTATATCGAGGAATTCACCCCCTGGAACGGCAAGGAGATGGGCGTGACGGGTTCCAGCCAGGGCGGTTTCCTGACGCTCGCCACAGCGGCCCTCGACAAGCGCATCACCTATTATGCACCCGTCCATGCCGCCCTTTGCGACCACACCAATTCGCTTAGAGGCATTGCCTGTGGTTGGCCCCACTACTTCTATTATAATAAAGGTGTAGGCCAGGAGAAGCAGATCGAGGTGTCGCGCTACTACGACGGCATCAACTTCGCCCGTCTGATCACCGACAAACAGCAGGGCTGGTTTTCCTTTGGCTACAACGACGACGTGGTGCCTCCCACCACTGCCTGGGAAACCTATAACACCGTGACGGCCCCCAAGGCCATCAGTCCCTATCAGGCCACCTGGCACTTCTGGTTCCAGGAACAGTGGGATGAGTGGGAAGACTGGCTGTTGAAACAGATGCATATTAAATAAAAAAAGGAATATATGAAGAAACTATTGATCATGGCAATGGCAACTGTAGCAGTGGCTGCCTGCACGACACAGAAACCGACGGAGCCCGAGAAGACCAAGGCTCAGAGTTTGTTGGAACGAATCGATACCCTCCGTCAGAAAGGTATCATGTACGGACATCAGGACGACCCGATGTACGGTCTGACCTGGGAGTACGATAAGGACTCCAGCGACGTGAAGAACGTCTGCGGCGATTATCCCGCCATCATGGGCTTCGACCTGGGCGGCATCGAGATGGGCGACCAGAAGAACCTCGACAGCGTACCCTTCACCCGTATGACAGAGGAGATACAGAACCACTACCGTCGTGGCGGTATCGTCACGCTGAGTTGGCATCCCCGCAATCCCGTCACCACCATTGAGGGCGGTGGCAATGCCGGTCAGAAATTCCCCGAAGGCTCTGGCTGGGACGTGAGCGACTCTACCGTCGTGAAGCAGATCCTTGCAGAAGGTGCGGTGCATGATAAGTTCCAGACATGGATGCAGCGCGTGAGCGACTTCCTGGCAACCCTGAAGGACGACAACGGCGAGAAGATTCCCGTCATCTTCCGTCCTTGGCACGAGAACTCTGGCTCATGGTTCTGGTGGGGCGAGAAACTCTGCACGGTGGATGAGTATAAAGGCTTATGGAACCTGTTGCAGGACAAACTGCTGGCCGATGGTTTCGACAACCTCGTATGGGCCTATTCTCCCGGTTGTCAGGACAATCTGACAGCAGAGCGCCTGCTCGACCGCTATCCTGGAGACGACCGTGTGCAGTTGATCGGTCTCGACGGCTATCAGTGGGTGCCCGAGGAAAAGGATGCCTTCGTTGCCCGCACCAAGCAGAACCTGACCGTGCTCTGTGAGGTGGCCAAAGAGCATGGACTGATCCCTGCCCTGACAGAGACGGGTATGAAGAACATGACGCAGCCCGACTGGTGGTCAACAACCCTGCTGCCTGCAGTTCAGGACTTCCCCATCAGCTATCTGCTCACCTGGCGCAATTATAAGAATGAGTGGTTCGGCCCCTCAACTTCCAAGCCTGATGCACCCTCTTTCGTGGAGTTCTACAACGCTGAGAAGACCCTGTTCCTTGGTGACATTAAAGATTAAACATTAAAGATTAGACATTAAATATGAGTGATTTCAAAGAAAGAGTGGAGGCCCTCCGCAAGCATCACGAGGAACTCCTGAGCCGAAAGAACGAACCCATCGAGTGGGGCAACGGCATCTATGAGAAGTATAAGAACCCCATCCTGACCGCTGCCCATGTACCCCTGGAGTGGAAGTATGACTTCAACGAGCAGGACAACCCCTACCTGATGCAGCGCATCATGTGCAATGCCGCCCTGAATTCAGGTGCCCTGAAGTGGAATGGTAAGTACGTGCTTGTGGTGCGTGTAGAAGGTGCCGACCGTAAGAGTTTCTTCGCTGTGGCCGAGTCGCCCAACGGTATCGATAACTTCCGTTTCTGGGAAGAGCCTGTCACCATGCCCGATGACGTGATACCCGCCACGAATATCTATGATATGCGCATCACGCAGCATGAGGACGGCTGGATCTACGGCGTGTTCTGTGCCGAGCGTCACGATGACTCGCAGCCCGGCAACCTCAGTGCTGCTACTGCTACCGCAGGCATCGCCCGCACTAAGGACCTGAAGACCTGGGAGCGTCTGCCCGACCTGAAGACGAAGAGTCAGCAGCGTAACGTAGTGCTCCACCCCGAGTTCGTCGACGGCAAGTATGCTTTCTATACCCGTCCGCAGGACGGCTTCATCGACACCGGCTCCGGCGGTGGTATCGGCTGGGCCCTCGTCGACGACATCACCCATGCCGAGGTGAAGGAAGAGACGATCATCTATGAGCGCAAGTACCATACCATCACGGAGGTGAAGAATGGTGAGGGCCCGCACCCCATCAAGACACCGAAGGGCTGGCTCCATCTGGCTCACGGCGTACGTGCCACAGCCGACGGTCTGCGCTATGTGCTCTATATGTATATGACGGCGCTCGACGATCCCACGAAGGTCATCGCACGTCCTGGTGGCTACTTCCTCGTGCCCGAGGGAGACGAATATCTGGGCGACGTGATGAACGTGGCCTTTGCCAACGGCTGGATTGCCGATGAGGACGGAAAGGTCTTTATCTACTATGCCTCTGCCGATACCCGCATGCACGTGGCTACTTCGACGGTCGACAAACTCATCGACTACTGCATGAATACGCCGGAGGACGGCTATACTACCGCTGCCAGCGTCGAGACCATCAAGAAACTCGTCGCCAAGAATAAGTCGCTCAATTACTAATCCTAAATACTTAATTCTCTCCATATGGCAAAGACTAAGTTAATTGAAAAGATCGGCTACGGCTTCGGTGATATGTCATCCTCTACATTCTGGAAGATATTCTCCTACTATCTGCCGTTCTTTTACTCCAATATTTTCGGCCTGTCGCTGATTGATGCCGGTGTGCTGGTGCTCGTCACCCGTATCTGGGACGCAGTCTCCGACCCGATGATGGGTATCATTGCCGACCGTACCAACACCCGTTGGGGTAAGTATCGTCCCTTCCTGTTGTGGGTGGCCCCGCTGTTCTCCATCTGTGGTATCCTGCTGTTTACCACGCCCGACTGGAACTACGGTGCCAAACTCATCTGGGCGTACGTCACCTATATTATGATGATGACCGTCTACACGGGTATCAACGTGCCCTATGGTGCCATGCTGGGTGTGATGACGGATGACTCCAATGAGAAGACCGTGTTCTCCTCCTTCCGCATGTTCTTCGCCTACGGTGGCTCGTTCCTGGCCTTGTTCCTCTGGGAGCCGCTGACAAACATGATGGGCGGCTACAACACGAAGGAGGGCTGGTTCTGGGGCATGGTGGTCATCGCCTCGGCCTGTTTCGTGATGTTCATCCTCTGCTTCCTGCTGACCAGGGAGCACCTGAAGACCGTCTCGACGGTGAGTGTGGGCGATGACTTCAAGTCGCTGCTCGCCAACAAGCCCTGGTGGCTGCTTATCGGCGCTGCCCTGTGTTCGAATCTCTTCAACACGGTGCGTGGTGCCACGGTGGCCTACTTCTTCCAGGATATTATCGGCTCGGACGTGAGCCTCGTGTTCTTTGCCATCTCGTTCCTCTTCTACGCAGGTCTGTTCCTGGGTATCGGTGAGGTGTCGAACATGTTGGGTGTGGCACTCTGTGTGCCCATTGCCAACAAACTGGGTAAGAAGACCACGTTCATCTTCGTCAATGCCGCACTCGTGGTACTGAGCATTGCGTTCTTCTTCGTACCCTGTACGCCCGGTGGCTTCTGGACGATGCTGATCCTGCAGATTATTATCTCCATCTTCACGGGTATCATGTCGCCGCTGGTTTGGAGTATGTATGCCGACGTGAGCGACTATGCCGAGTTGAAGTTCCACACCGCCTCCACGGGTCTCATCTTCTCCTCTGCCTCCATGGCCCAGAAGTTTGGTGGTGCCATCGGTGGTGCAGCAGTGCTGTGGCTTCTCTCCGGCTTCGGCTATGTCACGGATGCCGCAGAGTTGCAGGCAGGTGCCGTTCAGCCCGAGAGTGCCCTCCTGGTGCTCCGCTGGCTCATGAGTTTCATTCCTGCCGCTGTGGCAGCCTTGGCTATCGTGGTGGTCTGGTTCTATCCGCTTACCACTGAACGCATCAATGAAATCAACAACGAACTGAAGAAGATTAGATCGATTGAATGATGGATATCGAGACAATGAAAAATGAGATGCAGGATGTCCTGGAGCAGAACATCCTGCACTTCTGGCAGACCAAGATGGTCGACCACGAGAACGGAGGCTTCTATGGTCGTATCGACGCGAATGAGGTGCTCCATCGCGACGCAGAGAAAGGCGCTATCCTTAACGCCCGTATCCTTTGGACCTTCTCTGCTGCCTATAGGGTTCTGGGTAATCCCGAGTATCTGGAGATGGCCACCTATGCCAAAGAATACTTCATCGAACACTTTATTGACAAGGAATATGGCGGTGTCTACTGGAGTCTCGACTACAAGGGCAATCCGCTGAACACCCGTAAGCAGTTCTATGCTATCGGCTTTGCGCTTTACGGCATGTCGGAATATGCCCGTGCCACAGGCGATAGAGAGGCACTGGAGTGCGCCCTGCGACTCTTCGACGCCATTGAGGAGCATGCCCTTGATCCACTCTACAATGGCTATATCGAGGCTCAGACACGCGACTGGCAGCCTATTGCCGACATGCGTCTTTCACCGCTTGATGCCAACTTCCCCAAGTCGCAGAACACTCACCTGCATATTATTGAGCCGTATGCCAACCTGTATCGGACGCTGAAGGCTCAGTATCCCGACAATCCGGAAACGCTTGGTGCCAGTAAGTTCACACCAGATTATGCCCCCATAGTCTCTCAGGAAGATCTGTTCAGGGTGGAGCACGCTCTGCGGAATATCATTAATATCTTCACAGATCATATCCTGAATCCAGAGACCAGCCACCTCGACCTTTTCTTTGAGATGGACTGGACACGTGGTGCAGGACATCTGGAGAGTTATGGCCACGACATCGAGTGCTCCTGGCTGATGCACGAGGCAGCCCTGGTTCTCGGCGACAAAGAGGTGCTTGAAAAGATGGAACCCATCGTCAGGATGGTGGCGAAAGCCTCAGAGAAGGGTCTGCGTCCCGATGGTTCAATGATCCACGAGGCGAACCTCTCCACAGGACATGTGGACGATGACCTGCACTGGTGGGTGCAGGCCGAGAATGTCGTGGGCTGGTACAATATCTACCAGCACTTCGACGATGAGGCCGCCCTTGACAAGGCCTTCCGCTGCTGGGAGTATATCAAGGATCAGATCATCGACTGGGAAAATGGCGAATGGCACTGGAGCCGTCATCCCGACGGTACGCTGAACACCGTTGATGATAAGGCGGGCTTCTGGAAATGTCCATACCACAATGGGCGCATGTGTTTAGAAATTATCGAACGTTCGGCTGAATTGTAAGTGGCTTATGAGAAAGATTTTGATTCTGTTATTACTCTGCTGTGCAATCGGCGTTCAGGCACACACAGGATTTGGTGAGAGGCCTAGACTCGTCGTGGGTATCGTCGTGGACCAGATGCGATGGGACTATCTTTCGCGCTATTATGACCAGTATCGGGAAGATGGCCTGAAACGACTCGTGGACAAGGGCTACTCCTGTGACAACTGCCTGATTAACTATGTACCGACGGTGACGGCTATCGGCCATACGTCGGCCTATACGGGTACGACACCGGCCTTCCACGGTATCTGTGGCAACGATTTCTTCATCGATGACACACCTGTATATTGTACGGGCGACAGTACGGTGATGCCAGTGGGTACCAATAATAGTAAGAGAGGTAAAATGTCGCCGAGGAATCTGCTCTCGACGACCATCGGCGACCAGTTGAGGATGCACACCGACTTCCGCTCAAAGGTGGTGGGCGTGTCGTACAAGGATCGCGCTGCCATCCTGCCTGCCGGGCGCAGTGCGAATGCCGCATACTGGCTCGACGTGGACAACGGGCAGTTTATCACCAGTACCTATTACATGGAAGAACTGCCCGAATGGGCCAAGGCCTACAATCAGGAACTTGCCAGGAACAAGGAATTGAAGAAGGTGGGCAAGCGCGTGGGCTTCTATCCCCTTTGCGGCCATATAACCACTGATATGGCGATTGCCGCCCTGAAAGGTGAGAGTCTGGGCAAGAGCGACGTGACGGATATGCTCTGCGTAAGTTATTCACAGACGGATGTGATCGGCCATGAATGGGGTACCCGAGGGGAGCATACCGACGAGGCCTATCTGGAACTGGACAAGGATATAGCCCGACTGCTGAAGGCACTCGACGATCAAGTGGGGGAGGGCAACTATCTCCTCTTCCTGACGGCTGACCACGGCGGGGCTCATAATTTCCAGTGGATGATTGACCACAAACTGAGCGGTGGAGCCTGGAATGTCAGCGAACTGCTGATGGACAATCAGTTGGAGGCCTACCTGAAGGAAAAATTCGGAGACGCCGTGGATCTCTCCATCATCAACGGTCTTAATGGCTATCGGGTCTATCTGAACCACGGTAAGATCAAGGCCCTGGGCCTGGATCTGGCGCAGGTGAAGGAGGCTTTGGTAGAATATTGTCGCGATGTGCCTCATGTGCAGTTCGTGATGGATTTCGAAAAGGTGAACTCCTGGAGTGTGCCTGATGTCCTTCGTAGTCGTGCGCTCTATGGCTACCATCCTCATCGTGCAGGTGATCTGTTGTTGGTGCTGGAGGCTGGCTGGTATGAATATGGCAAGTGGTCTTCGCCCGTTGGGACTACGCACAGCGCCTGGAATCCCTATGACGCCCATATCCCCCTCGTGTTCTATGGTTGGAAAGTGGAGCACGGTAGCACGTCGCAGGAGGTGCACATCACGGATATCGCCCCAACGGTTTGCCAGATGCTTCATATTCAGCAGACGAATGCATGCGTCGGTGAGGCTTTAACATTTATTACCAAATAATCAATAAATATTCGGTAGATTTACAGAAATAATTAGTACCTTTGCAGCATGATAGTGGCAAAGGTACTTTTTTTATGCCGATAACTGCTTAAGAACAATATTGTTATAACGTTATATTAAATTTTTATGAACTTTGCTTTGTTAATTACCGTCCTGTTGACGGCACTAACATTGGTGGTGGCGGCTTACGTGATAGCCAAACTGATAGGACCGCGGTCCTATGCGAGGCTGAAGGGTGAGCCGTATGAGAGTGGTATTCCCACCCGAGGCAGTTCCTGGCTGCCTGTATCAGTGGGATTCTATCTCTTTGCCATCTTGTTCCTGATGTTCGACGTGGAGACAGTATTCCTGTACCCGTGGGCAGTGGTTGTGAAGGATTTCGGTGCGATGGCTCTCCTGAGCATCGGGTTCTTCCTAGTGGTTCTGGTTTTAGGCTTGGCGTATGCCTGGCGGAAAGGAGACTTGGAATGGAAGTAAGAAAGCCTCACATCAAGAGTGTTCCCTACGAGGAGTGGAATGACAATGCCTCGCTGGAGAAGATCGTTGACGAACTCCATGAGGGAGGCGTTAATGTGGTGACAGGTACGCTCGACCAGTTGATCAACTGGGGACGCAGCAACTCCCTGTGGTCTTTGACCTTCGCCACCTCGTGCTGTGGTATCGAGTTCATGGCCTGCGGTTGTGCACGCTATGACTTCGCCCGTTTCGGATTCGAGGTGACGCGTAACTCTCCCCGTCAGGCAGACCTGATCATGTGTGCCGGCACCATTACACACAAGATGGCTCCGGCCCTGAAACGTCTGTACGACGAGATGGCCGAGCCGAAGTATGTGATTGCCGTGGGTGGCTGTGCCATCAGTGGTGGCCCGTTCAAGTCGAGTTATCATGTGGTGAAGGGTATCGAGGAGATTGTACCCGTCGATGTGTTCATTCCCGGTTGTCCCCCGCGTCCAGAGGCTATCATGTATGGCATGATGCAACTCCAGCGTAAGGTGAAGATCGAGAAGTTCTTCGGTGGTGCTAACCACAAGCAGACAGAGGAGGAGGCCCAGTTGGGTGTATCCAATGAGGAACTGACGTTCCGCTCGAAGCACGGTGACCATCGCCGTGAGCCAATGGTCATCACCGATGTGCCCCAGGAGTTTGTTGAAGAATTAAAGAAAGAGGAGGCCGCCGTATGAAGTTAGAATTCTTATCTTTTGATTTTGACAAGTTCGCACAGGAGATGCAGGACTTGAAGGAGAAGAAGGGCTTCGACTACCTCGTGACTATCGTCGGTGAGGACTTTGGTGAGGAAGGTCTCGGCTGTGTCTATATCCTCGAGAATACCAAGACCCACGAGCGCTGCAGCGTTAAGATGATTGCCAGGGCGCAGGTTTGCGGCGATGGCATGTCGTCAAACGGTACGGGCGAAACAGACGGACAGACGATTCCCTATATCCCTACCGTCTCCAAGATCTGGCGCGTGGCCGATCTGTTGGAGCGTGAGGTATATGATTTCTATGGTATCGTGTTCCTCGGTCATCCCGATATGCGCCGCTTGTTCTTGCGTAGCGATTTCAAGGGGCATCCCTTCCGCAAGGACTGGGAGTTCAGTGATGCCTACACGCTGGAGGATGACGTGGAGCCCGACTACGGTCTGGAGTACTACATCGACAAGGACGGTTTCCTGCAGTCGAAGCAGAACAGACTGTTTGCTACCGATGACTATGTGATTAATATCGGTCCGCAGCACCCTGCAACCCACGGTGTGCTCCGCTTGCAGACTGTGCTCGACGGTGAGACCGTGAAGCGCATCTATCCGCATCTGGGCTATATCCACCGTGCCATCGAGAAGATGTGGGAAAGTATGACTTATCCCCAGACGCTGGCTCTGACGGATCGTCTGAACTACCTTGGAGCCATGCAGCATCGTCATGCCCTGGTGGGTGTGATCGAGGAAGGTATGGGTGTGGAACTGACAGACCGCATTAAGTACATCCGTACCATCATGGACGAGTTGCAGCGTCTGGATTCCCACCTGCTCTTCACCTCCTGTGTGGCTCAGGACCTGGGTGCACTCACGGGTATGCTTTACGGCATGCGTGATCGTGAGCATGTGCTGAACTGCATGGAGGAGACTACGGGCGGACGACTTATCCAGAACTACTACCGTATCGGCGGCTTGCAGGATGATATCGACCCGAACTTCGTAAAGAACTGTAAGGATCTGGTGAAGTATCTTCGTCCGATGATCCAGGAGTATATGGACGTATTCGGCGACAACGTTATCACCCATAACCGTCTGGAGAACTGCGGTCCGATGAGTCTTGAGGATTGCATCAACTACGCCGTGACAGGTCCTGCCGGACGTGCCTCTGGCTGGAAGAACGACGTGCGCAAGAACCACCCCTACGATATGTACGACAAGGTGGAGTGGGAGCAGTGTACGCTCGACACGTGCGACTCGATGGGCCGTTATCTGGTACACATCAACGAGATGTACCAGAGCCTGAACATTATCGAACAACTCATCGACAACATTCCTGAAGGCGACTTCTATGTGAAGCAGAAGCCGATCATCAAGGTGCCCGAGGGACAGTGGTACTACGCTGTCGAGGGTGTGGCCGGTGAATTTGGTGTCTATCTTGACTCCCGTGGTGACAAGAGCCCTTATCGCATGAAGATGCGTCCGATGGGCCTCTCACTGGTAGGAGCCTTCGATCCGATGCTGCGTGGGCAGAAGATTGCCGACCTCATCGCTACGTGTGCTGCAATTGACGTTGTAATACCTGATATTGATAGATAATTATGTTCGACTTTTCTATAGTAACACAATGGTTCGACCAACTGCTGCAGGTGACCTTAGGCTGCCCCGGCTGGTTGGCTGTATTGATAGAGTGTGTGCTGGTCGGCGTGGCCATCCTCGTGGGATATGCGCTGATAGCCATCGTACTAATATTCATGGAGCGTAAGGTCTGTGCCTATTTCCAGTGCCGCCTGGGCCCGATGCGCGTAGGCTACTGGGGCTTGCTGCAGGTGTTTGCCGACGTGCTGAAGATGCTCATCAAGGAGATTTTCTTCGTAGACCGTGCCGACAAACTGCTCTATGCCGTCGCTCCTATGCTCGTGATCATCGGCTCTGTGGGTGCCTTCTCGTTCCTGCCCTGGAACAATGGGGCTACGGTGCTCGACTTCAACGTGGGCGTGTTCCTGCTCACTGCCATCTCTTCGATTGGCGTGGTGGGTATCTTCCTCGCTGGATGGGGCTCCAATAACAAGTACTCCGTGGTTTCGGCCATGCGTGGAGCCGTGCAGATGATCTCCTACGAGATGTCGCTCTGCCTCTGTCTGATCACCGCCGTGATCCTGACGGGCACGATGCAGATGTCAGGCATCGTCAAGGCACAGGAGAACTCCTGGCTCATCTTCAAGGGTGTGGCCGCCATTCCCGCCATCATCGCCTTCCTGATTTTCCTCGTGGCTGGTAATGCCGAGGCTAATCGTGGTCCGTTCGACATGGCTGAGGCTGAGAGTGAGTTGACCGCTGGACACCACACCGAGTACTCGGGTATGGGCTTCGGCTTCTTCTACCTTGCCGAGTTCCTGAATCTCTTTATCATCGCAGGTATCGCCGCTACCGTCTTCTTAGGTGGATGGATGCCCTTCCATGTGGCTGGGCTCGACGGATTCAACCAGGTGATGGATTACATCCCTGGTATCGTCTGGTTCCTGGGTAAGACCTTTGCGGTGGTGTGGCTTCTGATGTGGGTGAAGTGGACATTCCCCCGTCTGCGTATCGACCAGATCCTGAAATTGGAATGGAAGTATCTGATGCCGCTGGCGCTCATCAACCTGGTGCTGATGACGGTCTGCGTGGCCCTGTCTTTATATTAATAAGGTATAGCAATGGAAGATAACAAAACATATTTCGGAGAAATCGGGCACGGCCTGAAGACTTTGGCCATTGGCATGAAGACCACCTGGAAGGAATACTTCAAGGACTTCTTCACCAACAAGTCTACTGAGCAGTATCCCGAGAACCGCAAGACCACACTCCATGTGGCTAAGCGTCACCGTGGGCGCCTGACCTTCAAGCGCAACGAGGACGGCAGTTACAAGTGTACGGCTTGCACCCTGTGCGAGAAGGCCTGTCCGAACGGAACCATCAAGATAACCGCCCACATGGCGGAGGATCCTGAGACGGGCAAGAAAAAGAAGGTGCTCGATGACTATCAGTACGATCTGGGCGACTGCATGTTCTGCCAACTTTGTACTAACGCCTGTAACTTCGACGCCATCGAGTTTACCAACGATTTCGAGAACGCAGTATTCGACCGTTCGAAACTGGTGCTCCACCTCAACGAGGAGGTCTACAAGGGAGGCTCCCTGCCTAACCTCATCGACGGCGGCGCTCCACTGACGATCGGCAAGTTTAACACCAAAACGAAGTAACGACTATGGCAAATATGGTTATGTTTTGCATTCTCGCTGTTGTCATTCTCGGTTCTGCCGTGGCGTGTGTGACGACAACGAAGATTATGCGGGCCGCAACATTCCTGTTGTTCGTGCTCTTTGGCGTTGCAGGTCTCTATTTCCTGCTCGACTATACATTTCTTGGCGCAGCCCAGATCTCGGTTTATGCCGGTGGCGTGACGATGCTTTATGTCTTCGCCATCCAACTGGTGGGTAAGCGCTCTCTTCAGGGACTTGTTGAGCGTATGAAGGGCAGCCGCGTGGCATTTGGAGCCTTCCTCTCGGTGGTGGGCTTTCTCACGGTGGTGCTCGTCCTGCTCAAGAATCAGTTTATGTATGCTGCCTGTCAGGTAGCCGACGTGGAGGTGCCGATGTCTGAAATCGGCCACGCTCTCGTGGGTGCCGGGAAGTACCAGTATGTGCTCCCCTTCGAACTCATCTCGGTATTCCTGCTGGCATGTATCATCGGTGGTTTGGCAATAGCAAGAAAGGAGGAGAAGTAGTATGGTACCAGTAGAATGTTATTTCGTGCTCAGTGCACTTCTGTTCTTCATCGGCGTCTATGGATTCGTCTCGCGCCGTAACCTGATTGCGATGCTCATCTCCGTCGAGTTGGTGCTCAACGCCGTGGAGATCAACTTCGCCGCCTTTAACCGTCTGCTCTTCCCCGGACAACTGGAGGGCTTCTTCTTCTCGCTCTTCGGCATCGGAGTGGCGGCTGCGGAGACGGCTGTGGCCATCGCCATCATCATCAACGTGTATCGCAATTTCAACAGCGATAATGTGGACAGTATTCAGAATATGAAACGATAAGTAAAGGTAAAAAAGTAAGAAAGTAAAAAGGTAAGATTATGTATAGTTACACGATTTTTATCATGCTTCTGCCGCTGCTGTCGTTCCTTGTCCTGGGACTGGCTGGCATGAAGATGCAGCATAAGGTGGCAGGTCTCATCGGAACCTGTTCCCTGGGCATCGTCACGATCCTGTCGTACCTCACGGCATTCCAATATTTCGGAGCCGAGCGGGTAAACGATATCTATCCGACGATTGTGCCCTACAACTTCACGTGGTTGCCACTGGGTAACCTGCACTTTGACCTCGGCATCCTGTTGGATCCCATCTCAGTGATGATGCTGATTGTGATCTCGACGGTGTCGCTGATGGTTCATATCTATTCATTCGGCTACATGCACGGCGAGAAGGGCTTCCAGCGCTACTATGCCTTCCTGAGCCTCTTCACAATGTCGATGCTGGGCCTGGTGCTCGCCACGAACATCTTCCAGATGTATATGTTCTGGGAACTCGTGGGTGTCAGCAGTTATCTGCTCATCGGCTTCTACTATCCGCTGAAGCCCGCGATTGCTGCCTCTAAGAAGGCTTTCATCGTGACACGCTTTGCTGATATGTTCTTCCTCATCGGTATCCTGTTGTTCGGCTATTTCACTGACTCTTTCAGTTTCAGTTTTGCCGGACACGGCACTGAGGTGATCATGGGCGAGGGAACCACACCGTTCATCACGAACGATTACGGACGTGCCATCGCTGCCGGCGGTATTATCATCCCCACGGCCTTGGTACTGATGTTCATCGGTGGTGCCGGTAAGAGCGCTATGTTCCCGTTGCACATCTGGCTTCCTGATGCCATGGAAGGCCCGACGCCTGTATCTGCACTGATCCATGCCGCTACGATGGTGGTGGCCGGTGTGTTCCAGATTGCCCGTATGTTCCCCCTGTGGATCGCCTTCGCGCCCCACACGTTGAGCATCGTGGTCTGGGTGGGCGTCTTTACGGCTTTCTATGCCGCCGCCGTGGCCTGTGCCCAGAGCGACATCAAGCGCGTGCTCGCCTTCTCGACGATCTCTCAGATCGCGTTCATGATGGTGGCGCTCGGCGTCAGTTTGCCTGGTCATGAGGCTCTGATGGACGACCACGCACAGTTGGGTTATATGGCCGGTATGTTCCATCTCTTTACTCACGCTATGTTCAAGGCCTGTCTCTTCCTCGGAGCCGGCTGTATCATTCATGCCGTTCACTCCAACGAGATGGCGCTGATGGGCGGACTCCGCAAGTACATGCCCGTCACCCACTGGACGTTCCTTATCTCCTGTCTGGCCATCGCCGGTATCCCCTTCTTCTCGGGCTTCAGTTCGAAGGATGAGATCATCACTGCTTGCTTCGCCTACAGCCCGGTGGTGGGATGGATCATGACGGGTATCGCTGCCATGACGGCTTTCTATATGTTCCGCCTGTACTACGGCATCTTCTGGGGCACTGAGAACGTGGAGGCTCACGAGCACCACACGCCCCACGAGGCTCCGCTCTCGATGACCGTTCCTCTGATCGTGCTTTGTGTCATTACCGTCGGCGTGGGTGTCTACACCACGCTGGGAGGCTTCCTCGGATGGGGTGGCTCCTTCGGCAGTTTCGTCACTGCCAGCGGCAAGGACTACACGATTCACTTCGACACGCAGATTGCCCTGACCTCGACGATCATCGCCATCCTGAGCATCTGCCTGGCTACTTATATCTACAAGGGTGAGTCGCAGCCTATCGCCGACCGTCTGTACAAGACGTTCCCGAAACTGCACCGCGCTGCCTACAAGCGTTTCTATCAGGACGAAATCTGGCAGTATGTCACCCACCGTATCATCTTCCGCTGTGTCTCTACGCCCATCGCCTGGTTCGACCGTCACGTTGTCGACGGTACGTTCAACTTCCTGGCCTGGGGTGCCAACGAGGCTGGTGAGTCGATCCGTCCTTGGCAGAGTGGCGATGTCCGTCAGTATGCCGTATGGTTCCTCACCGGTACGGTCGCATTAACATTAATCCTATTATGCATCTAAAGATATGAGTATATTAAGTGTTTTCGTATTGATTCCCGCCCTGATGCTACTGGGATTGTGGCTTGCCAAGAATCTCAATCAGGTGCGTGGCGTGATGGTCACCGGCGCCAGTTGTCTGCTGGCTCTCTCCATCTGGCTGACGATCTACTTTATCCAGGAGCGTGCCGCTGGTAATACGGCAGAGATGCTGCTCACCTACAGCACACCTTGGTTCAAGCCGTTGAATATTGCCTATTCGGTGGGTGTCGACGGTATTTCCGTGGTGATGCTGCTCCTGTCGAGCATTATCGTCTTCACTGGCACCTTCGCCTCCTGGCAGTTGAAACCTCTCACGAAGGAATATTTCCTCTGGTTCACACTGCTGTCCACGGGTGTGTTCGGCTTCTTCATTTCGACTGACCTCTTCACGATGTTCATGTTCTATGAGGTGGCCCTCATCCCGATGTACCTGCTGATCGGCGTCTGGGGCTCTGGCCATAAGGAATACTCGGCCATGAAACTGACGCTCATGCTGATGGGAGGCTCGGCCCTGCTGATCCTCGGCCTGCTGGGCATCTACTATTTCAATGGCCTGTATAGTGGCAATTACACGTTTGAACTGACGACGATTGCTGCCGCCCATGCCATTCCCAATGAGATCCAGAACATCTTCTTCCCCTTCATCTTCATCGGCTTCGGTGTGCTGGGAGCCTTGTTCCCATTCCACACATGGTCTCCCGACGGTCACGCCTCTGCGCCTACCGCCGTGTCGATGCTCCATGCCGGTGTGCTGATGAAACTTGGAGGCTACGGTTGCTTCCGCGTGGCAATGTACCTGCTGCCTGAGGCTGCACAGGATCTGTCCTGGATATTCCTGATCCTCACCACGATTTCCGTGGTCTATGGTGCTCTCTCTGCCTGTGTACAGACCGACCTGAAGTATATCAATGCCTATTCGTCTGTGTCTCACTGCGGACTGGTACTCTTTGCCCTGCTGATGATGAGTCAGACGGCTGTCACGGGTGCCGTGCTGCAGATGCTGTCCCATGGTCTGATGACGGCCCTCTTCTTCGCCCTCATCGGTATGATCTACGGCCGTACACATACCCGTGACATCCGCGAACTGGCCGGTCTGATGAAGATTATGCCGTTCCTTGCTGTGGGTTACGTCATTGCCGGCCTGGCGAACCTGGGTCTTCCAGGATTCTCTGGCTTTATCGCTGAGATGACCATCTTCGTCGGTTCTTTCGGTGCCAAGCCGATGTGGGGTGACCCCAACGACTCGTTCCGCATGGTAGCCACGATCATCGCCTGTATGTCGATCGTTGTCACCGCCGTCTATATCCTGCGCGTGGTGGGCAAGATTCTCTATGGCGAGGTGGAGAACAAGCACTATCTCGAACTGACCGACGCTACATGGGATGAGCGCGTCGCCGTGATCTGCCTCATCTTCTGCGTCGCTGGTCTGGGTACGTTCCCGTTCTGGGTGAGCAACATGATCTCTCCCGCTGCCGGTACGATTCTTCAGTCTATTGGTGTAATGTAAAGATAGGAGGACTTAGATATGAATTATAGTGAATTTCTGAAACTGATTCCTGAGGCCTTCTTGGTTCTCTCACTGATTATCGTTTTCGTGGCCGACTTCTGCCTGGCAAAGACCAAGGTTAAGGGCCATACGCTCCAGTTCCTCACCGTTGGCATGCTGGCTGTCACGGCTGCTGCCACCCTTGCGCTGGCAGGCCCTGTGTCGGCATTCGGCGGACTCTATGTGGCTTCGTCCGCTGTCAATGTGATGAAGGTGATCCTTGCCGCAGGCACGATCATCGTCGCCATCATGGCCCAGCCCTGGATTGAGCGGTGCGCGATGAAGTATGAGGGCGAGTTCTACATGCTCATGCTCTCCACGCTCCTCGGCATGTTCTTCATGATGTCGAGCGGTCATTTCCTGCTCTTCTTCCTCGGACTGGAGACCGCCTCCGTGCCCCTGGCCTGCATGGTGGCCCTCGACAAGTGGAAGCAGAACTCGGCTGAGGGTGCCGCCAAGTACATTCTCGTGGCAACCTTCTCAAGTGGCGTGATGCTCTACGGTATATCTTTCGTCTATGCCGCCTGCGGGACGCTCTACTTCGACGATGTCGCCGCAAAGATTGCCGTCTCGCCTCTGGCCATCATGGGCATGGTGTTCTTCTTCAGCGGTCTGGGCTTCAAGATATCTCTGGTGCCCTTCCACTTGTGGACGGCTGATACCTATGAGGGAGCACCCACACCTGTCACCGGCTACCTGAGCGTAGTCTCCAAGGGTGCCGCAGCCCTCACGCTGTGCATCATCCTGATGAAGGTGTTCCAGCCCCTGGTCGAGTACTGGGAGTACATGCTCTATATTGTCATCGTCCTGTCGATCACTGTGGCCAATCTCTTCGCCATCCGTCAGTCGGAACTCAAGCGATTCATGGCTTTCTCCAGTATCTCACAGGCAGGTTATATCATGTTGGCAGTGGTGGGCAACGGCGTTCAGAGCGTACCCGCTCTGACCTACTATGTACTGGTCTATGTGGCTGCTAACCTGGCTGTCTTCACCGTCATCAACGTCGTGGAGCAGGGGAACGGAGGCCGCACTGACATGGCTGCCTACAACGGCTTCTACCAGACCAACCCGAAACTGTCGTTCCTGCTTACGCTGGCCCTGTTCTCGCTGGCAGGTATCCCGCCCTTCGCAGGTATGTTCTCGAAGTTCTTCGTGTTCATGGCTGCCGCAGAGCAGGGCAGTGCTGCTGCCTATTTCGTGGTCTTCATCGCCCTGATCAACACGGTGGTGTCACTCTACTACTACCTGCTGATCGTCAAGGCCATGTATATCACGAAGACCGACACACCGCTGCCGACCTTCCAGAGCGACCTGAACACCAAGGTGTCGATGGCTCTCTGTACCCTCGGCGTGGTGCTCTTCGGCGTCTGCTCCTGCATCTATGAGTGGATTGCCGCTGCCGGCATCTGAAGATTTAGTAGGATAAGTTGTAATAGAAACCCGATGGAGCATTGCCCTGCCCATCGGTTTTCTATTTATATAAGCGTCAATCAGCCGGAAAAAGATGGAGAGGTACGGAGAAAAAGGTTGAGAGGTGCGGGGTAAAGGGTGGAGAGGTACGGGGTAAAGTTAAAACTGCGTCAGCGTTTGTTAAAACCGTGACGGCGTCTGTTAAAACTGAGGCAGTGTTTGATAAAACCATGGCATTGTTATGGCTTTTTCAAATCATTTGCTTAACTTTGCAGCATTATACGGTAAAACTATGTACGCAAAGTATATCAAACAGGAGATTCCCGACTTGAACGGGACGGGTCAGACGCAGGCCTACTACAGGATGGAACTGACACCTAAAAGTTATGAGGAATTCGTGAGCCAGTGTGCCCGCGAGGGCCATATCGATGAGAGTACCATTCTGGGCGTGTTGTCGCTGGTCAGGGAGAAATTGGCGTTGAATATGGCTGAAGGATACTCGGTGAAACTCGACGGCATAGGCACTTTCAACGCGAAACTCGGCGTGAGGGACGACATGCTGCAGGATGCCTTCGAAGAGGGTGAACCCACCCATAATGCCAAGAGTATCATGGTGACGGGGGTATCGTATAGGGCCGACAACGATCTGATATGGAATACCGACAGGAAGTGCATTCTGGAGAAAGGCGGCGTGAGCCGGCTGCGGAAGTCCAGGTTCACCCTGGAGGAGCGCATCCAGAAAGCCAGGGAATTCCTGGCAAAGAATACGTTTATGAGAGTGCCCGACTACGTACGGCTGACGGGGCTCTCGCGGACAACGGCAACACAGGAGTTGCGGAAACTGGCAGCCAACCCTGCATCGGGCATTGCCAGCAAGGGTAGCCGCAGCCAGAAGTTCTACGTTCTCATTGCAGGCGGTCATGGACCAGAATGAGCCATTCTTCCGGTTGCTGCGGCTGGGGCTGGGGGTGGCCGACAAGGCTCCTTGGGCACTGGGCGATAACGAGTGGCGGTCACTGCACGAGACGGCGGCTCGACAGTCGGTGCTTGGCGTCGTCTGGCACGGCATCGGTTGCTTGCCGCAGGAGCAGCAGCCTCCGATGGACGTAGCCCTGCAGTGGGCCAGCGAGGCAGAGCGCATCCGTGGTCTGAATCAGTTGCAGAACGCCGAGGCAGCACGGTTGACGCGGGTCTTTGCCGAGGCGGGGCGCAGGTCGATGATCCTGAAAGGTCAGGCCAATGCGCGGCTCTATCCCGAGAGGCTGTCGAGACAACCTGGCGACATTGACATCTGGGTGGAGGGTGGTCGCGAGAACGTCGTGGCACTGCTGGAGGAACGGATGGGCTGTGACCTGAAGAAAGAGACGTCGTACCACCATGTGCATCTGCCTGTGAACGGACAGGGCGTGGTCGTGGAGGTGCACTTCCGTCCCTCGTCGGGGAATTTCAATCCTATTACGAACAGACGGCTTCAACAGTGGTTGGAGATGGAGTGCGGGTGTTCCTATGCTGTAGAAGAGTCATTCAGCGTACCATCCACACGGTTCGCCCTGATAATGCAGTTGGCCCATATTCAGCGCCATTTCCTCGGCGGCGGCATCGGACTGCGGCAGATTTGCGACTACTGGCTGCTGTTGGAATCGGCTCGGGCTGACGACCTTCGCGAGGTGTCGGCCTTGTTGGACCGATTCGGGCTGGGACATACGGCAGGGGCACTGATGTGGCTTCTCCGCGAAGTGTTCGGGCTCGACGAGAGCCAGATGCTCTGCCGGCCCGACAAGTGGCGCGGCGAGTGGATGCTGCGCGAGGTGATGGAGGGCGGCAACTTCGGCAGGCATGCTCCACGTGCCACACAGGGTAAGTGGAGACGGTTCTTTGCAGGCAGGGTGCGCAGGCTGCGGATGTTGCCGTTCGACGCGGCAGAGATGCTGTGGTGCGAGGTGAATTACTGGAAGGTGATCTGGCGGACCATCCCTGAACGTATCAGGCTGCGCAGTTGGTCCCTGGCAGAAGGAAGACGAAAACAACAATACCAATGACGAGATATTACGAGGTGGCAAGACATCTGTTCTGCGTGACGGCTGAAGCGGAGGACTTCAGGCTGATGGGCAATTACGGGCCTTTCGGCTGTGAGGCTGGTGATGCGGTCTTTTCGCTTACCATCGCTGATGGCAAGCCTGTCAGTTATACGGAAGAGTTGCGTCAGGAAGATGAGGGCCAGGAAATCATCTGCGGTCATAAGGCCGACGGCCGCGCTGTGTTCGAATATCGCTGGCAGGGTGCTGTGGCAGGTTGGCTCGTTTGTAACAATGACTACCGTGAAGCCCGTCTCGTCATGACAGGACACTATCGCAAACTGGCGATAGACAATGCACTGATGGTGATGTTTGCCCTGGCTACGGCCGACAAGGGCACGGCCTTGTTCCATGCAGCAGTGGTGAGCCGCCAGGGTAGGGGCTATATGTTCCTCGGCAAGAGCGGCACGGGTAAGAGTACGCATGCCAGGCTTTGGCTACAGTATATAGAAGGCTCGGAACTGGTGAATGATGATAATCCGGTGGTGCGCGACGGGGTGGTCTACGGGTCGCCCTGGAGCGGGAAGACACCATGCTATCGGTCTGTGAGTTTTCCGCTGGGCGGTATCGTGATGCTGAGCCAGGCTCCCTATAACAAGATCCGGCGGCTGAACGGTATCGAGGCGTATGCCGCCCTTGTGCCGAGTATCAGCGGCAAGCGATGGGACTCACGCATCGCCGACGGTCTGCACATGACGGAGAACACGCTGGCGATGACGGTGCCGATATGGCATCTGGAGTGTCTGCCGGACGAAGAGGCGGCGCAGATTTGCAAGTCGACAGTTGAAAGTGGACAGTTATGATGACTGATGCAGAAATATTGAAGGAGGCTATCCGACTGGTTAGCGAGGGCGTAAGCGTGACGCTGCCGGTCAGGGGACGGAGCATGCTGCCGTTCATCATCGGCGACCGCGAGAGCGTGATCCTCGGACAGCCAGTTCAGCCAGTTGTAGGCGATGTGGTGCTGGCCTGGGTCGATGGCACGCGGTATGTGGTACATCGGATAATTCGTATTAAGGGTGATGCCGTCACACTGATGGGCGACGGTAACCTCGTGGGCACGGAACGTTGCTCGCTTGGCGACATCAAGGCACGGGCCACGCATGTGGTCGGCAGTGACGGTCGCACACATTATTTATATAATAGGGGCCGGCGGCTGGCCGTCAGGTTGTGGTGGAGGCTGCGCCCCGTGAGACGTTATTTATTGGCAATTTATAGGAGAATATGAGACTGAAGAAAGGATTCGTGCTGCGCGAGGTGTGCGGCGAACGCGTGATTATGGGTGAGGGTCTCGGGGCCGTAGACTTCGGAAGACTGTTGTGTCTGAACGAGACGGCGGCCTGGCTGTGGCAGCAGGCCCAGGAGGCAGGCGACTTCACTGTCGGGATGCTGGCCGAGAGACTGAGTGAGACGTATGACGTGAGTATTGAAGAGGCTCGGAAGGACGTGGCGGATATCGTTGCAGAATGGGATGAAGTACATATACTGGCTATGGAATAATTCGCGGGGCATTCGCTGGAATACGGTGCTGCGCGTCATGCTGGGCATCGGACAGGTGGGGCTCGGGCTGCTGATGGTGTGGCTCAGCAAGCACTTTATCGACGAGACTATCCGGACAGGCTCGGCCGACGATGTCGTGTGGATGGTATTCTGGCTGGTGCTCACGGTGGTGGGCAGCGTGGTGCTGCGACAGGTCTGCTTCTATCTGACCACGACGGCCAGTGTCCGTCAGTCGAACAGGCTCCGGCTGCGCATCTTCAGCAGTCTGTTTCGTCGCCAACTCTATACGGAGAAGGAACTTCACTCCGGCGATGTCAGTTCGCGGCTGGCGAAAGATATCGAGCAGGTGAGCGGTGTGACGACCGACACTCTGCCGCAGATGCTGATCACCATGATACAACTATGCGGCTCGTTCCTGCTGATGCGATGGTTTGACGAACGGCTGGCCTGGGCGCTGCTCCTGCTTACGCCGCTGGCCATCGTCTTCGGCAAACTCATTGCCCGTAAACTGCGGCAGATGACACTCGATATACGACAGGACGAGAGCCGCATACAGATGCAGGTACAGGAGGGCATGGAGCACAATGCCGTGCTGCGCTCACTGGGCAGTGAACAGTGGGTGACCGACCGTCTCGACTCGATGCAGCAGCGACTCCGTGGAAACGTGATGCGGCGCACACGCTTTACCGTCGTGACGAGGCTCATCATGGGCTGTGTGTTCGGCTTGGGCTATCTGATGGCCTTTGTCTGGGGCGGTATCGGCCTGCGTAATGGCACGATTACATTTGGTGTGATGACCTCGTTCCTGCAACTCGTAGGCATGATTCAGCATCCGATACTCCAGTTGCTGAACATGGTGCCCGCCGTGATTCATTCCACGGCCAGCATCGACCGGCTGGAAGAACTGGATTCTCCTCAGGCGACCCCGTCGGTCAGCGTTTCTTCTGCCTCAGGAGGAGTGATACGGATGGAAAATGTCAGTTTCCGCTATGCCACGGGTGACAGGATGGTCGTCGACGGCTTCTCGCATGAGTTCAAGGCCGGTTCGAAGACCGCTATCATGGGTGAGACGGGCATTGGCAAGACTACCTTGTTTCGCCTGCTGCTTGGCTTTGTAGAGCCTACCAGTGGACGCGTCGAGGTGGGCGATGATGTGTGTTTTGTGCCGCAGGGGAACACGTTGATGAGCGGCACCATCCGCTATAACCTGCAACTGGCCAGACCAGAGGCTACGGATGACGAACTGCTTGAGGTGCTTAACATCGCTTGCGCCGACTTTGTGCTTGAACTGCCAGAAGGCCTGGATACCGACCTCGGTGAACGGGGCAGCGGCTTGAGTGAGGGGCAGGCCCAGCGCATTGCCATCGCCAGGGGGCTGCTCCGTCCAGGACGTATCCTGTTGCTCGACGAGATCAGCAGTTCGCTTGATGAACCCACCGAGCGGGAACTCTATCGCCGTCTCTTCGAGGCCTATCCACAGAAGACGATGCTTTTCATCACCCATCGCCCGGCTGTCACCTCCCTCTGCGATGATGTCGTCACAGTCTCTCCAATGGCTACCTGATTTTTGGATTATTTCAGATGCAGACGGAGACCGAACTGGATGGCAGGAGCCAAGGGATGTTCCTTGTAGTAATGCTCCAGCATGCTGCCATCGTCGAAGTAATAGCCCAGCGAGGGTTCCAGGTAGGCTCCCAGTTGGCGGAGGATGGCATATTCGCCTCCCACGGCGGCGCTAACGGACAACTGCCAGGGATTCTCGTCGAGACACTTGTCGAGTTCCAGTCCGCCTACAGCATAGATACGGAAACGTTTGGCCTCCCAGAGTTGATAGGCAATGCCGACGGGGATGCCCAGGTAGTTGAGTCTCTGGTCATAGGAGGACTCACGGCTGGACCCCGTGGCGGTAGCGGTGAAACGCGAGAATAGATAGGTGTAATTTAGACCGGTAAGTAGCATCGCACGGGTGCTGAGTTGATAGTTTAGACTCAGACCGAAACGGATGGGCAGGCGGTGCTCTGCATGATAAGTAGTCGCATGGTTGCCAGCGGTCATGTCATAACTGGAATATCCTCCGTTCGGTAGAACGGAGTAGACGTGAATAGGTTTATTCTGTTCCGTTGAATTGGCTGCCAACAGACCGCCACTGCTGTTCAGACCAATTGTCCAAGTGTGAGAGTCGCGTTGCGGTTCTTCCGTCTCGGGCATATCCTCGGGCA
>JAFUAK010000024.1 GCA_017460765.1 Prevotella sp.
CAAGAAGGTGGAGACACAACCTGGCGTGGTGTGCTGGCAGAAGAGCGTCGCCATCGAGAAGGTGGGCCTCTATATCCCTGGTGGCACTGCCCCACTCTTCTCTACCGTGCTGATGCTCGCCACCCCTGCCAAGATCGCAGGCTGTCAGGAGATTGTGCTATGCACGCCGCCTGATCGTCAGGGGAAGGTGAATCCCGCCATCCTCGTGGCTGCCCGAATCGCTGGCGTCAGCAAGATATTCAAGGCTGGTGGCGTACAGGCCATCGGCGCCATGGCCTACGGCACGGAGACCGTGCCCAAGGTGTATAAGATCTTCGGTCCTGGCAACCAGTACGTGATGGCTGCCAAGCAACAGGTGAGCCTGCACGACGTGGCTATCGACATGCCCGCCGGACCCTCGGAGGTCTGTGTGATTGCCGACGAAAAGGCCAACATCGAGTTCGTGGCTGCCGACCTGCTGTCGCAGGCAGAACACGGCATCGACTCGCAGGTACTGCTCATCACCACCTCGGAGCAGGTGATCCTCGACACGCAGGCTGAGGTGAACCGTCAGTTGGACTTGCTGCCGCGTAAGGAGATCGCCCAGAAGGCGCTGGAGAACAGCCGAATGGTATTGGTGAAGGATCTCGACGAAGCCATCGACCTCTCGAATGCCTATGCCCCTGAGCACCTGATCCTGCAGACGGCCAACTACGAGAAACTGGCGCAGAAGGTAGTGAATGCGGGCAGCGTGTTCCTCGGCGAATTTGCCTGTGAGAGTGCGGGCGACTATGCCAGCGGCACGAACCATACCCTGCCCACCCACGGCTATGCAACGGCCTACAGTGGTGTGAACCTCGACAGTTACTGCCGTAAGGTGACCTTCCAGCATCTGACTGCCGAGGGCATCCAGAGCATCGGCCACGCCGTGGAACTGATGGCAGAGGCAGAGCAACTGGAAGCACATGCAAATGCAATGCATGTTCGCATGGCGAAAGTTAAGAGTTAAGAATTAAGAGTGAAGAGATAAGAGTTATGATTAGTCTTGAGCGACTTTGCAGGCCGAATATATGGTCGCTGGCACCTTACAGCAGCGCCCGCAATGAGTACGCTGGCAGGGAGGCACGGGTGTTCCTCGATGCCAATGAGAATCCCTACAACCAGCCCTACAACCGCTATCCCGATCCCCTGCAACTGGAACTGAAGGAGGCCATCGCGAAGGTGAAGGGCGTGCCCGCGGAAAGCATCTTCCTCGGCAATGGCAGCGACGAGGCCATCGACCTGCCCTACCGCTGTTTCTGTCAGCCTGGCATCGACAACGTGGTGGCCATCGAGCCCACCTACGGCATGTATAAGGTGTGCGCCGATATCAACGATGTCGAGTATCGTCCAGTGTTACTGGACGAACACTTCCAGATCACTGCCGACAAACTGCTCGCTGCAACGGACAGCCATACGAAGATCATCTGGCTCTGCACGCCCAACAATCCCACGGGCAACTGCCTGAAGCGCGAGGAGGTGGTGAAGGTGATCGAGGGCTTCGAGGGTCTGGTGATCGTCGACGAGGCCTACAGCGACTTCTCCGCCCAGAAGACCCTGCGCTCGGATCTCGCCAAATACCCCAACCTCATCGTGCTCAACACGATGTCGAAGGCCTGGGGCTGTGCTGCCATCCGCCTGGGCATGGCCTTCGCCTCCAGGGAGATCATCGCTATATTTAATAAGGTGAAGTATCCCTACAACGTGAACCTGCTCACCCAGCAACAGGCACTCGAAGCCCTGAAGGAGCCCTTCGAGGTGGACAACTGGGTGAAGATCTTGCTACAGGAACGCACAAGGATGGTGGATGCCTTCATGCTGCTGCCTATCTGTGAGCACGTGTATTCCACAGACGCCAACTTCTTCCTGGCCAGGATGACAGATGCCCCAGCCATCTACAACTATCTCGTGGACCGCGGCATCATCGTGAGGAATCGCCACAGGGTGCAACTCTGCCAGAACTGCCTGCGCATCACCATAGGCACCAAGCCGGAGAACAGCGAACTGATCGCCGCCCTCCGCCAGTATGCCTAATTGTTCTTGCTCTTAAAGATGAAAATGCCGATGACCACCAGGATCACGACGGCAGCGATGTGTAACCAATCCATATAGTTATTCCTCCATTAATTTACGATAACGTGCGCGCTTCGGCTCTTCGAGTCCGAGGCGCTGTGCTTTATTAGACTCATACTCAGAGTAGTTGCCCTCGAACCAGAACACCTGCCCCTCTCCCTCGTAGGCGAGGATATGCGTACAGATACGGTCCAGGAACCAGCGGTCGTGGCTGATGACGACGGCACATCCCGCGAACGCCTCCAGACCTTCCTCCAGGGCACGCAGCGTATTCACGTCGATGTCGTTGGTAGGCTCGTCGAGCAGCAGCACATTACCCTCCTGCTTCAGGGCCAGGGCCAGTTGCAGACGGTTGCGCTCACCGCCGGAGAGCACGCCGCACTTCTTCTCCTGATCCGCCCCGCTGAAGTTGAAACGCGAGAGATAGGCTCTCACGTTGACGTCACGGCCTCCCATGCGGATGGTCTCGTTGCCCCCACTGATCACCTGATAGACACTCTTGTCAGGGTCGATGTCCTTATGCTGCTGATCCACGTAGGCCAGTCTGACCGTCTCGCCCACCTCGAAGGTGCCGGCATCGGGCTGTTCCATGCCCATGATCAGGCGGAAGAGCGTGGTCTTACCGGCTCCGTTGGGACCAATCACACCCACGATGCCGTTGGGAGGCAGGTTGAAGTTGAGGTTGCTGAAGAGCGGCTTCTCGGGATAACTCTTGGCGACACCGATGGCCTCGATGACCTTATTGCCCAGACGCGGACCGTTAGGGATGAAGATCTCCAGTTTCTCCTCCTTCTGCTTCTGTTCCTCGTTGAGCATCGTCTCGTAGGAGTTCAGACGGGCCTTACCCTTGGCGTGGCGCGCCTTGGGGGCCATCCTCACCCACTCCAACTCGCGCTCCAGCGTCTTGCGTCGCTTCGAGGCCTGCTTCTCCTCCTGGGCCAGGCGCTGCGACTTCTGTTCGAGCCACGAAGAGTAGTTGCCCTTCCAGGGGATGCCCTCGCCACGGTCCAGTTCGAGGATCCACTCTGCCACGTCGTCGAGGAAGTAGCGGTCGTGGGTCACGGCAATTACCGTACCCTCATACTGCTGCAGATGCTGCTCCAGCCAGTCGATCGACTCGGCATCCAGGTGGTTCGTAGGCTCGTCGAGCAGGAGCACATCGGGCTTTTGGAGCAACAGGCGGCAGAGGGCCACGCGGCGACGCTCACCGCCAGAGAGGTTCTTCACGCTCCAGTCGCCTGGAGGACAGTTCAGCGCTGCCATCGCCCGATCCAGTTTCGAGTCCATATTCCAGGCATCCGTGGCATCGATGATGTCCTGCAGTTCTGCCTGACGCGTCATCAGTTTGTCCATCTTGTCCGCATCCTCATAATATTCCGGCAGTCCGAACTTCACGTTGATCTCGTCGTATTCGGCCAGGGCATCGTAGACGTGCTGCACGCCCTCCATCACGTTCTCCTTCACCGTCTTCTCCTCATTGAGCGGGGGATCCTGCGGCAGGTAGCCCACGGTGTAGCCAGGGGCCCACACCACGTTGCCCTGATACTGCTGGTCCAGCCCCGCAATGATCTTCATGAGCGTCGACTTACCGGCGCCATTGAGACCAATGATGCCGATCTTCGCCCCATAGAAGAAACTGAGGTAGATATTCTTGAGCACTTGTTTCTGGTTCTGCTGGATGGTCTTGCTCACTCCGACCATCGAGAAAATCACTTTCTTGTCGTCTACTGTTGCCATAGATGATTTGCCATTTTATAGTTTCGTTTGCAAAAATACTCATTTTTTCCTATCTATCCACACATTTCCCGAAAAATCTTAGTAAATTTGCAGGCGAAAAGAGACCATTACTCCAAAAATCTCAGACACGATGAACGAAGAAAAAGAAAGCATACTGTTGAAGAGCCGCAGCGGACGCGCCTGTATCCGCGAGGGTTTCCGACTCTATACGAGCCGTTTCAGGACTATCTTCAGGCACACGTGGTGGCTGGCCCTCTGCTTTGCCGTCCTCTCTGCGACGGCTGCCGCCCTGCCCGTGCTCATCTCCCCCACGCTGCTCATCCCCGCCCTGGTGCTGGAGACCGTTGCCGTCGTACTACTCCTGGTGATTGCCTACAAGGTGCTGGTCAGGAAACAGGTGCTGGAGCGAATCCCCAAGGGCAAGGTCGCCAGATTCGCCTGGCTCCGCCATCTGGGCATGGTGCTGCTGGTGTGGACGTTCTGCCTGCTCGTGGTGCTCTCGCTCTCCGTCATCACCACCCTGCCCATGCTCATCGTGATGGCTGCCAACTGGCTCAACGAGGTGGGACAACTCTACGGCGATGCCGACGGCATGCCGTCGTACATGACGTGGCTCACCCTGATCGTCTTCCTCATCGCCGGATTCATCCAGGCCTACGTATGGCTCACCATCCTCGGACCAGTCTACCTGATGCGGGGATCCATTAATATGAAAGAATATGAAAAGAATACTGTTTATAGACCGTGACGGCACCCTCATCGAGGAGCCTGCCGACGAGCAGATCGACAGTTTCGGGAAACTGAAGTTCGTGAAGGGCGTATTCCGCAACCTGGGCTTCATCCGCGAGAAACTCGACTTCACACTGGTGATGGTAAGCAATCAGGACGGACTGGGCACAGACTCCTTCCCCGAGGACACCTTCTGGCCCGTGCACAACTTCATCCTGCAGACGCTCGAAGGCGAGGGCATCACCTTCGACGATATCCTCATCGACCCCCACTTCCCTGAGGACAATGCCCCCACGCGCAAGCCCAACACGGGGATGGTAGAGAAATACATGAACGACCCAGCATACGACATCGCCAACTCTTATGTGATCGGCGATCGCGAGACCGACCGAACCTTTGCTCAAAACATCGGCTGCAAATCACTGATATTGAGCGACGAAGGCATCACGTGGGACAAGATTGCCGAACTGCTTTTCGCTGGCGAGCGCATCGCCGAGGTGAAGCGCACCACAAAGGAGACCGACATCCACATCCGCGTGAATCTCGACGGCACGGGCCGATGCGACATCTCCACGGGTCTCGGCTTCTTCGACCACATGCTCGAGCAGATAGGCAAGCACGGCATGATGGACTTGATGATCCACACCAAGGGCGACCTGGAGGTGGACGAGCACCACACCATCGAGGATACCGCCATCGCCCTGGGCGAGTGCATCCTTGAGGCCCTCGGCTCCAAGCGCGGCATCGAGCGCTATGGCTATTCACTGCCGATGGACGACTGCCTCTGTAGCGTCTGTCTCGACTTCGGAGGCCGCCCCTGGCTCGTCTGGGATGCGACGTTCAAGCGCGAGAAGATCGGCGAGATGCCCACCGAAATGTTCTTACATTTCTTCAAGAGCCTCAGCGATGCCGCCCGCATGAACCTGAACATCAAGGCCGAGGGCGACAACGAGCACCATAAGATCGAAGGCATCTTCAAGGCACTTGCACGGGCACTGAAAATGGCAGTCCGCCGTGACATCTATCACTACGAACTGCCATCCACTAAAGGTCTTCTCTAATCTTACAGATTGAGGCTCTTCTTGATGGCCTCGATCTTCTCGTTGGCTGCCGTGGTGCAACGCTCGTAGCAGTCAGCGCACTTGAAACTGGGATCCTTGACCTCGGTATAGAACTTGATCTTCGGCTCGGTGCCTGAAGGACGTACGGATACCTTCGTACCGTCCTCGCAGAACCACTGCAGCACGTTCGATGTCGTCGGCATGTTCAGTTTCTCCTTCGTACCGTCGGCCTTCGTAGCCTCCAGTGTCTGGTAGTCCTTCCACAGCGTGATCTTCGAGCCGCCCAGTTCCTTCGGCGGGTTGTTGCGGAAGTCCACCATCATCTGCTTGATCTCGTCGGCACCTGTCTTACCAGGCTTCACCACGTTGATGGTGGTCTCCTTCGAGAAGCCATACTCAGCGTAGATGTCCATCAGCAGGTCGTAGAGCGTGCGGCCGTTGTCCTTGGCCCAGGCAGCAATCTCACAGATCAGACAGATAGAAGCGGGTGAATCCTTGTCGCGCACCTTGTCAAACGGCAGGAAGCCAAACGACTCCTCACCGCCGCCGATGTACTTCTGCTTGCCCTCGGAGATGCGGATCTCGTTGGCAATCCACTTGAAGCCCGTGTAGCAGTCGCGCAGTTCCACGCCGTTCTTCTTGGCGATCTCGGCGATCTCCTCGGTAGTCACGATGGTCTTCACGAGGAACTCGTTGCCCTTCAACTGACCCAGTTTCTTCTTGTTGGCGATGATGTACCAGCAGAACATCATACAGGTCTGGTTACCGTTCAGGATCTCCCACTCGCCCTTGTTGTTGCGGCATACGATGGCCAGACGGTCAGCGTCGGGGTCGGAGGCGATCACGAGGTCGGCATTCAGTTTCGTACCCAGTTTCATGCCCAGCGTCATGGCCTCGGCATTCTCGGGGTTCGGGCTGACCACTGTGGGGAAGTCACCGTCGATGGTCATCTGCTCGCGCACCACGTGGATGTTCTGGAAGCCCCATGAGCGCAGAGCCTCAGGGATGATCACACGACCTGTGCCGTGCATCGGAGAGTAGACGATATTCAGGTCCTTCTGGCGCAGGATGACGTCCTGATCCACCATGGCCTCCTTCACGGCCTGCAGGTAGTCCCAGTCCATCTCACCGCCGATAATCTCGATGAGGTCGTAGTTCGGCTCGAACTTCACGTCCTCGATCTTCACCTTGTTCACCTCCTCGATGATACCTACATCGTGCGGAGCCAGCACCTGTGCGCCGTCCTCCCAGTAGGCCTTGTAGCCATTGTACTCACGGGGGTTGTGCGAAGCGGTGACGTTCACACCAGCCTGCGCACCGAGTTGACGGATGGCGAATGAGATCTCAGGCGTCGGACGGAGGCTCTCGAAGAGATAGGCCTTGATACCGTTGGCCGAGAAGATGGCTGCTACGGACTCAGCGAACATACGTCCGTTGTTGCGGCAGTCGTGGCCTACGACGACGGCAAGGTCCTTGCGGCCCGGGAAAGCCTTCAGCACGTAGTTGGCGAAGCCCTGTGTGGCCATGCCCACGATGTACTTGTTCATACGGTTTGTGCCGGCACCCATGATGCCGCGCAGTCCACCCGTACCAAACTCCAGATTCTGATAGAAGGCATCGATCAGCGGTGTCTTGTCCTCTGCATCGAGCATAGCCTGTACTTCCTTGCGTGTCTCCTCGTCAAAGGCCGGAGAGAGCCATTCCTTTGCCCGTGCCTCGCACTGAGCAATGAGTTGAGCGTTATCTGCCATAATTTCTTGTTAGTTTATTTGTTTTAGATAATGAATAATATTTCTAACCCACAAAGATAAGAAGAAAAAATGGAAAACACCCTCAGTGAGGCAAAACCTTATAATAATTTAACGATTATCACTCTTCACCTTTTCACCTTTTCACCTTTTCACCTTTTCACCTTTTCACCTTTTCACCTTCCCTTAAGAATCCCGTCAATTTCATCAAACTGTTTACCCATGTTCAGGTTGAAGTAGATGCGATAGAGGGCGTCGGCCCATTTCATGGTCTCCTGCGGAGCCAGCCTGCGGTAGGTCTCCATATAAGGCAGTGCCTTCTCATACATCTTCCTGATCTGCTTCTTGTGCTTGCGGGAGTCCATGCGCTGGGCGATGTTCACGCAGGCCGTCCCCGCGTTGTAGTAGCCTTCCGCCGCCTGTTCGTCGAGGGCGATGAGCCGTTCGCTGTAGTCCAGGCACTGTGCATAGCGCCCCAGGTTCAGCAGCATCGTCGACTTCGCCAGCAGGAAGAGCGTGCTCGTGCTGTCGGCCTTCAGGGCCTCATCGGCAAAGGCGAGCGCTTTCTCGTAGTTCCCCTTCGCGGCATAGTGGTCCATCAGCCTGGGAAAGAAATAGGCCGACCTGGGATACAGGCCGAAGCCCTCCTCCAGCAACTCCACGTACTTCTTCGTATCCTTCAGTTGTCGCCACGATTCGGCAGCGAACTGCAGCGTATGCTCCAGTTTGGCCGTATCGCGACGTGCCAGTTCGGCATGTCGCAGGGTCAGCACGGGGTCGTTCATCCTGTAGCCGCAATAGGTGGCCCAATAGGCCGCCTCGCCCATGCGCCCGTCCGTATTCATCAGGTCATGGTCCGAGAACAGCGGCTGCCGTGCACAGTCCATATACAGTTCAAAGAAGTCGTAGGCAGTCTGCAGTTCATTCTTCCTCAGGTAGAACGTGCCTCCATAGAACAGGTTGGGCCTGTAGGTCATCAGCCTCTGTGCATTGTCCTTGCGGTATTCGGGGTTCACGCGTCCCTTCTTGTCGGGCCTCATGTCGAGCGAGTCCAGTGTCTCGCCGATGGCGAAGAGTTGCCGTGTCAGCGTGAAGAGCCTGACGGTGTCCACCTTCTCCTTCTTATACATCTGCACGTTCAGTTGGCCGTACTGTTTCTCCACGGCCTGCAGCCACATATTGTAGATCTTGGGATTCTCTCTGTTGGCCGAGTCCTTCTTCAGCAGGTCGGTCATCAGTTTCTCTGCCTTGACGTATTCCTTCTCGTTGTCGCTCTTCAGCATCACGCGCGCCTCCTGCAACTGTCTGCGCTGCGCCATGGAAAGCGTTGCGACGGTCAGGCAGATGATGGTTAAGATGGTCCTGAATTTCATGCTCTTTTACACCTTATTATATTAATAGCGCTGCAAAGTTACGCATTTCCGCCCGCACCCACAAACAATTTTAGTAAAAATATGTTTTTCTGGTTATATTTCGAGAAACGAGAAAGAGGGTGCGCCAATTTTGACACACCCTCTTGCAATTTTAGAGATACAGCGGGCCGTGGCCCAGGCATGAGGTCGTACCGAGGGCCGTCAGGAAGGCCGTGAGCGCGGCTACTACCACCTTCACCGCAATCTCAAGAAGTCGCTTCTTCATCACTCTTCACTCTTAACTCTTAACTCTTCACTCTTAACTCTTAACTCTTAGTCGCCGGTGTTATCAGCGCCTGGGGTGTCGTCGCCACTCGGCGTATCGCTGGAGCCGCTGCCAGAACCGCTGCCGTTCACAGAAGAGCCGCTGCCCTCGTCATCGTTGTCCTCCACGTCACCCGAGTCGCCGCTGGTCACACGCTTCAGCACGGTGCCGTCATCGTCGAGACAGGTGATCTGGATCGAGGGGTTCTTACCGAGTTTCACTTCACGTCGCTGTGC
>JAFUAK010000177.1 GCA_017460765.1 Prevotella sp.
CGACTTCCGTCAGGAGGTCTGCAATGCCTTCGACCGTCTGGCAGCCCGATACAACCCCATCGTGATGGAAGGGGCCGGCAGTGTCTCTGAACTGAACCTGCGCGATACGGATCTGGTGAACCTGCCGATGGCCCGTCATGCAAAGGCCGATGTCATACTGGTGGGCGACATCGACCGTGGGGGCGTGTTCGCCTCCGTCTATGGCAGCATCGCCTTGCAGACGCCGGAGGACCGTCAGCGCATCAAAGGTATCATCATCAACAAATTCAGGGGCGACATGCGACTCTTCGACGAGGGGCGCAGGATGCTGGAAGACATCTGTCAGGTGCCTGTTCTGGGTGTCGTGCCCTACTTCACCGACATCCACATCGAAGAGGAAGACAGCGTGGATCTGGCCACGAAGGCACGGGAGGCTGAACACGGCAAGGTGAATGTGGCCGTCGTGCTGTTGCGCCATCTGTCGAATTTCACCGATTTCGACGTGCTGGAGCATCACCCACACGTACATCTATTCTATACCAGCAATACGGACGACCTGCTGAAGAGCGACATCATCATCCTGCCCGGCACGAAGTCGACGCTCAGCGATCTCTACGAACTGCGGCGCAACGGTTGTGCACAGGCCATCATCAAGGCCCGCAGGAAGGGAACGACCGTTCTCGGCATCTGCGGCGGCTACCAGATGATGGGCATGGAGGTGTGCGACCCCCAACACCTGGAGGGCGATGTGGAACGACTGCCCGGACTGGGACTCCTGCCCACGACAACCATCATGACTGACGGGAAGACGACGCGACAAGTGACCTTCAACGGCGACTGGCACGGCTACGAGATCCATCAGGGTGAGACAAGACCCTTCGGCGATGCGCCGGAAAAGCCCTTCGTCATCTTCGACGACGGCACCAAGGACGGCTACGTTGCTGATGCGAAATGTATGGGAACCTATATTCACGGCATCCTCGACAACCACGCCTTCGTGGAGCAGTTGCTGAAGCCCTTTGCCGATAAGATCAGAGAGACAGAAACGCCCTTCGACTACCACGCCTTCAAGGAGGGACAGTACGATCTGCTGGCCGATCATGTGCGCCGATATGTAGACATCCCCAGACTCTATCGGATCCTGTCGGAAGGGTAAATAAAAGTGCAATCGTTTGCATTAATTATCAATCAATAACTCAGTCCCTTGAAAAACACCGAAAGCGAATAATTCGTATCTTTGCCGAAAATAATAACTAAAACCATTGGATATGAAATTATGCTTTCATCTCGAATACCAGACCACCTTTGGTGAGGAACTGGTATTGAATATCCTCTCAGGGGATAAGACAGAAGCGCACAAGATGGGGACCCTCGACGGTCTCCATTGGACATGCGAGTTGAATAAGGCCGTCAAGACCAGTGCACACATTGATTATTATTATAGTGTCATGCGTGGTGGCCAGCAGACACGTACGGAGTGGCTCGTGGAGCCCCACCGCCTGGAGTTTGCCGCTGCCAAGGGTGCTCGCTATACGGTATACGACCACTGGATCGACATCCCTGAGGACTCTTTCCTCTACTCCTCGGCCTTCACGGACTGTGTGGCTGCCAGGGAGCGGAAGATGAGCGAGCAGGTCAGTTATGCCAAGACCGTCCGTCTGAAGGTGCGCGCCCCACAGTTGCGCTACAACGAGCGGCTCGCCATCATCGGCGGCGGCGACACGCTGGGCAACTGGGAGGCCAGAAAGGCTCTCAATATGGCAGAGCATGAGAACAACGAGTGGGTGATCAGTCTCGATGCCGATACGTTGCCGCAGACTTTCGAGTTCAAGTTCGTGGGACTCGACGAGGAGGTGGACGTGACGCCTCTCTGGGAGAACGGCATGAACCGTACTGTCAGCCTGCCGGAGATGGAACTCGGCGAAGTGGTGGTCTACGAACTGCCGCAGGCCTTCTTCCCCGTCTATCCCTGGAAGGGAGCCGGAACAGTGATTCCCATCTTCTCCCTCCGCTCGGAAGGCAGTTTTGGCGTTGGCGACTTCGGCGACCTGATGAAGATGATCGACTGGTGCGCCAAGACGAAACAACGTATCCTGCAGGTGCTGCCCATCAACGATACGAACATCACCCACACCTGGCAGGACAGTTATCCCTATAACAGCATCAGCATCTACGCCCTGCATCCGCAGTATACCGACCTTCGTCAGTTACCGCAGATCAAGGACGAGCAGAAGCGTGCCGCCTTCGAGGCACTCCAGAAAGAACTGAACGCCCTGCCGCAGATGGACTATGAGCGCGTGAACAATGCCAAGATGGACTATCTTCGCGAACTCTATGTCCAGGAGGGCAGTAAGATGATGAAGAGCGAGGCCTTCAAGACCTTCTTCGAAAAGAATAAGGAGTGGCTGGTGCCCTACGCCGCCTATTGCCACTACCGCGACCTCTATGGCACGGCAACCTTCTCTGAGTGGCCCGATCATCGCACCTTCACCGCCAAGGAGCGCGAAGCCATGTCGAAGTCTACCACTAAAACATATAAAGAGGTGGCTTTCTGGTACTTTGTGCAGTTCAACCTCGACCAGCAGATGCATGCCGCCCATGCCCATGCCCGTCAGCAGAAGGTCATCCTGAAGGGTGACATCCCCATTGGCATCAGCCGCGATGGTGTGGAGGCCTGGGTAGAGCCGAAGTACTTCAACCTGAACGGACAGGCTGGTGCACCCCCCGATGCTTTCTCCGTGAACGGACAGAACTGGGGTTTCCCCACCTATAACTGGGATGCCATGATTGAGGACGGCTGCAGTTGGTGGGTTCGCCGATTCCGTAAGATGTCGGAATACTTCGATGCCTACCGCATCGACCACGTGCTCGGTTTCTTCCGTATCTGGGAGATTCCCATCGACGCCGTACACGGACTGCTTGGCCAGTTCTCACCCTCACTGGGCATGACCCGCGAGGAAATAGAGGCCTACGGTCTGAACTTCCAGGAAGAACTCTTCACCAAGCCCTTCATCGCCGACTGGACACTGGAGAAGATTTTCGGTGAGCAGGCCCAGTACGTGAAGGATACCTTCTTGAACCACGTCCACGATGACATCTGGGAGATGAAGCCCGAGTACGACACCCAGCGCAAGATTGAAGCATGGTGGAAGGCGGGGGGCGATGCCAATATGCGCGACGGTCTCTACGCCCTCATCAGCGACGTGCTCTTCGTCCGCGACCGTAAGAACAAGGATAAGTTCCACCCCCGTATCGGCGTGCAGAACGATTTCATCTACCAGGCTCTCTGGGACAACGACAAGTTCGTGTTCAACCGTCTTTACAACGACTACTTCTATCGCCGCAACAACCAGTTCTGGTACACGGAGGCCATGAAGAAACTGCCGAAACTGACTCAGGCCACCCGTATGCTCGTCTGTGCCGAGGACCTTGGTATGGTACCCGACTGCGTGCCCTGGGTGATGAACGAACTCCGTATCCTCTCTCTCGAGATCCAGTCGATGCCGAAGGACAACACCGTACGTTTCGGACACCTCTCACGCAATCCCTATCGCAGCGTGGCCACCATCTCCACCCACGACATGTCGACACTCCGTCAGTGGTGGGAAGAGGACGAGGCCCAGACGCAGGACTACTTCAACTCCATGCTCTATCGTGGCGGTGCTGCACCCCACCCGCTGCCAGGCTGGCTGGCCAAGGACATCGTGAGCCGTCACCTGACGTCACCCTCAATGCTCTGCCTGCTCTCCTTCCAGGACTGGATGAGCATCGACGAGAAACTCCGTCTGCCCGACCTGAACGCCGAGCGCATCAACATCCCTGCCAATCCCCGTCACTACTGGCGCTACAGGATGCATCTCACCATCGAGCAGTTGATGGCTGCCGATGACTTCAACAACGAAATCAGCACATTAATTATACAAAGCGGAAGAAAATGAAAAAGTTATTTTTAAGCCTGATGATGCTGCCGATGATGGCACTGGCAGGCAGCGTCAAGTCGCCGAACGGCAACATTGAAGTGAAGTTTTCAGTTGACGGCACAGGACGTCCCGTCTATGAGATGACTTATAAGGGTCGCCCAGTGGTTAAGCCCTCACACCTGGGTCTCGAACTGGCCAAGGATAAACATGCCTCGATGGGCTTGAAAGAGACCGACCTGATGGACGGCTTCACCATCAAGGATGAGAAGACCTCCGAGTTCGACGAGACCTGGAAGCCCGTCTGGGGCGAGACAGCCACCATCCGCAACCACTATAACGAGTATGTTGCTGTGCTACAGCAACAAACAACACAGCGCCAGATCCTCATCCGCTTCCGCGTCTACGACGACGGCATCGGATTCCGTTACGAATTCCCACAGCAGGAGAACCTGAACTACTTCCTCATCCAGGAAGAGCGTACGGAGTTCGCGATGGCTGGCGACCACAAGGCCTTCTGGCTTCCCGGCGACTACGACACCCAGGAACAGGTGACGCAGGAGACCAAACTCTCCGAGATCCGTGCCCGCTTCAAGGAGGCCGTCAACTGGGGCAACAGTTCCGTGGCCGTCTTCTCAGAGACAGGTGTTCAGACCGCCCTCCAGATGAAGAGCGACGACGGTCTGTATATCAACATCCACGAGGCTGCCTGCCTGGACTATGCCACCATGCACCTCGAACTGGTGGATGCCCAGACCAAGGCCCTCACCACGAAACTGGGTGGTGGCAGCAATGCCTATACACCGGATCCCAAGCCATCGGCCTATCCCCTGCCCGAACCTTTCACCTTCGTCAGCCACCTGACACCTGATGCCACAGGCCTGAAGGGTGCCATGCAGACACCTTGCGAGACTCCCTGGCGTACGGTGATGGTCAGCGATGATGCCCGTGACATGCTCTCCTCGAACCTGATTCTCAACCTCAACGAACCTTGTGCCCTCGACGACGTGAGTTGGATCCATCCCACGAAGTACTGCGGTGTATGGTGGGAGATGATTGTCGGCAAGAGCAACTGGCACTATACCAACGACTTCCCCTCGATCAAACTCGACAAGATCGACTGGAACAGCGTGAAGCCCAACGGCACCCACGCCGCCAACAATGAGAAGGTAAAGCGCTACATCGACTTCGCTGCCAAGAACGGTCTCGACGAAGTATTGGTTGAGGGCTGGAACGTAGGTTGGGAAGATTGGGCCAACATGTGGAAGCGCGATGTATTCGACTTCGTGACCCCCTACCCCGACTTCGACATCAAGATGCTCAACGACTATGCCCACTCCAAAGGTGTGAAGATCCTGATGCACCATGAGACCTCTTCCAGTTCGCAGAACTACGAGCGCCACATCAAGGAGGCCTATGAACTGATGAACAAATACGGCTACGATGCCGTAAAGACGGGCTATGTGGGTGACATCATCCCCCGTGGCGACCACCACTATTCACAGTCGATGAACAACCACTACCTCTATGTCATCAAGGAGGCCGCCAAGCACCACATCATGGTGAACTCGCACGAGGCCACCCGTCCTACCGGTCTCTGCCGCACCTACCCCAACCTCGTAGGTGGCGAGTCTGCCCGTGGTACGGAGTACGAGGCTTTCGGCGGCTCGAATCCCGACCACACCTGTATCCTGCCCTTCACCCGTCTGCAGGGCGGTCCGATGGACTACACCCCCGGTATCTTCGAGACGAAACTCGAGACTTGGAGCAACAACACCTCCTGGGCTCATCTCACCCTCTGTGGCTCACTGGCCCTCTACCTGACGATGTACTCGCCCCTGCAGATGGCTGCCGACCTGCCGGAGAACTACGAGAAGTACGACGATGCCTTCCAGTTCATCCGCGACGTGGCCTGCGACTGGGACGACTCGAAGTACCTTGAGGCAGAGCCAGGCGACTACATCACCGTGGCCCGTAAGGCCAAGGGCACAGACAACTGGTTCGTTGGCGGCAAGTGCGACGAGAACGGCCACACCGCCGTCGTAAAACTCGACTTCCTCGACAAGGGCCGCAAGTACGACTGCACCATCTACGCCGACGCGAAGGGTGCCCACTACGAGACCAATCCAAAGGCTTACACCATCACGAAGAAGGTGGTGAAGGCTGGCGACACGCTCAAACTCACAGAGGCCCCTGGTGGCGGCTTCGCTGTTTCACTCATAGCAAAATAAGGATGAAAAGACTATTGATCGCATTAACTTTCATGGCAGCGCTCACGGCAAAGGCTCAGACATTCGACTTCAAGGAGATGGACTACACCCCTGAAGCCACGACCTTCCGACTCTTCGCGCCTGACAACGCCAAGAAAGTCACCCTACGCCTGTATAGCCAAGGTCAGGGTGGCAAGGCCCTGAAAACCGTCAGGATGCAGAAAGCCGGCAACGACCTGTGGACAACCACCGTAAAGGGCGACCTCATGGGCAGGTTCTATACCTTCGATATGGGCCGAGGCGAGTGCCCTGGCGTATTTGCCAAGGCCGTCGGCGTCAATGGCAAGCGTGGGGCTATCATCAACCTGGCGAAGACAGACCCAGAGCATTGGTGCTGCGATACCCGTCCCGTCACCAAGTCGCCTGCCGACCTCGTCATCTACGAGATGCACCACCGCGACTTCTCCATCGCCCGCGAGGATGCCAAGTATCCTGGCAAGTTCCTCGCCCTCACGGAGCCCTGGGCCATCGAGCACCTGAAGACACTGGGCGTGAACGCCATCCATATCCTGCCCAGTTACGATTATGGATCAGTGGACGAGACACGCCTCAGCGACAATAAATACAACTGGGGCTACGACCCCGTGAACTACAACGTGCCTGAAGGTGGCTACTCGACCGATCCCTATCAGCCCGAAGTGCGCATCCGCGAGTTCAAGCAGATGGTGAAGGCCCTCCACGATGCAGGTATCCGTGTCATCCTCGACGTGGTCTACAACCACACCTACGACATCGAGCACTCCAACTTCCAGCGCACCTATCCCGACTATTACTATCGTAAGACGGCTGACGGAGAATACTCCAACGGCTCTGGCTGCGGCAACGAGACGGCTTCCGACCAGCCCATGATGCGCCGATTCATGATTGAGAGTATCAAGCACTGGATCAACGAATATCACATCGATGCCTTCCGCTTCGACCTGATGGGTGTTCACGACATTGAGACGATGAACGCCATCCGTCAGGCTGTCGATGCCATCGACCCCACCATATTTATATATGGCGAGGGCTGGAGCGCAGGGACCTGTGCCCTGCCCAACGAAGTACTGGGAATGAAGGCCAACATCTACAAGATGCCTGGCATCGCCGCCTTCTCCGACGAGATCCGCGATGCCCTCCGTGGTCCGTTCGACAACGACAAGCAGTCAGCCTTCCTCGCTGCCCTGCCTGACAACGAGGAAAGCCTCAAGTTCGGCATCGTAGGTGCCATCCAGCACCCGCAGGTTGACATGACCAAGGTGAACTATGCCAAGGAGCCCTGGGCCCAGGAACCCACACAGATGATTTCCTACGTCTCCTGCCACGATGACATGTGTCTCGTAGACCGTCTGAAAGCATCTGTTCCCTCCCTGAAATCGTCCGATAGTAAATTGTCTAATAGTCAAATGGAGGAACTTATCCGTCTCGACCTGTTGGCACAGACGGCTGTCTTCACCTCCCAGGCCGTGCCCTTCATGCTGAGCGGTGAGGAACTGCTGCGCGACAAGAAAGGCGTGCACAATTCCTTCGAGTCGCCTGACAGCATCAACCACCTCGACTGGAGCAACAAGGCCAAGTATCCGCAGGTATTCGAGTACTACAAGAACCTCATAGCCCTGCGCAAGAACCATCCTGCCTTCCGTCTCGGCAATGCCGACCTCGTGCGCAAGCACCTCGAGTTCCTCGATGCCCCCAAACAGGTGGTCGCTTTCCGTCTGAAGAACTATGCAGGGCGTGACGACTGGCGCAACATCATCGTCATCCTCAA
>JAFUAK010000178.1 GCA_017460765.1 Prevotella sp.
ACGCTCGAATGGCTTTCCAACGACATCTTCGGCAAGACGGTACAGCTCAAAAAGGGTGTCACCATCGACCGCGACCGCACCAGCATCAATCTCAACGAGAACATGGACTCGATGGTGCCTGCCTCGAAAATCTCGGATATGCCTTCTGGCTGGATTTGCGGACAGGTGGCTCGTGACTTCACCCCCACCAAGACTGGCCGTCATGGTTCGATGAACATCCAGAAGTCGGAGGAGTTCCAGACCTCGAAGTTCTATTGCAAGACCAACTTCGACATGGCCGAAATCAAGGCCGAAGAGGAGGATTACGCCAATTATCCACTCCCCATCGCCTACGATTTCAAGTCCGTCGATGCCCGCGAGCGTATCTTATATATGAACTACAATCGCGTAAAAGCCGATGTTGACAGCCTAATCCTCGAAGTTGAACAAGAGTTCAAAAAATAGGATAAGCCCCGGCTTGCTCATTTGCAGGTCGGGGATTTGTTTATCTAAATTTTGGATATTTCCTGCATTTATACAAACCTGCAGACATGATCGACGGCAATGTCGGAGAATCCGAAGGCCTCGGCCTTGGTCATGCGACCGCTGGCTACCTCGGCAACGATACCAACCAGTTCGCTGCCCATCTGAACAATGGTTCTTTCGCCCCTCAACACGGCACTGAGGTCAACGTCCATGTTGTCCTCCATCATGCGGTAAGTGCGCTCGTTGGCAGTCACCTTCAGCACGGGAGCGATGGTATTGCCTGTAGGTGTGCCCCTGCCTGTGGTGAAGACGATGGCTTGACAGCCGGAGGCCACCATCGATGTGACGCTGGCTATGTCGAAGCCAGCGGTATCCATCACGACGGCACCTTTCCTTGAAGGACGTACCGCCTGCTGAAGCACTTCCACGATGGGACGCGTACCACCCTTGCGGATGCAGCCCAGGCTTTTCTCTTCGAGCGTGGACAGTCCACCCGCTTTGTTGCCAGGCGTGGGCTGTCCGGCTCGGCAATCCTGTCCAGCGGCAGAGAGATGGGCTTCGTACTCACGGCACACCTCGATAATCTGATTGTGAATCTCCGTCGTAGCGGCACGCTTGGCAAGTATGTGTTCACCGCCAATCCATTCTATCGACTCGCTCATCACCGTCGTGGCACCCATATCGACGAGAATATCACTCATTTCACCGACTGACGGATTGCTGGCGATACCCGATGTGGCATCGCTTCCACCGCACTCGATGCCGATATAGAGTTCTGAGGCATCGAAGAGTTCCTTTTGCTGCGAACCAGCCTGCTGAGCCATCTCGCGAGCAGCACGGGTGGCCTTCTCGATGGTCTTCAGAGTGCCGCCTTCCTCTTGGATGCCGAATGACACGACAGGCTTACTGGTCAGACGCTCAATCTTCTCCTTTAGTTTCCGATGGGGGACGGTCTCGCAGCCCAGACCGATAATCACCACGCCATAAACGTTGGGATGGCAGGCAAAGCCCGTCAGCACCTTCTGACTCATGTCCGTATTGGCCTGTACGTCGGAGCAACCTGTGTTGAACACGATGTTCACCGCCCCACGAATCTGACTGGCCACGATGCGGCATGACTCACTGGCGCAGACGCATGTAGGCAGAATCAGGATATGGTTGCGGATGCCAGGACGCCCCTCTGCACGATGATAGCCCCAGAACTGGAATTGCTTGTGCTGCTGTGGCGCAGACTGGGTAGCACACATCTGCCAGTCATCGCCCGCCAGTTCGTTGTCGTAGTCGCGCAACTCACTCTTTAAGTTCTGGTCGTTCACCCAGCAACCTTTGTCGATGTTCGTTACGGTTCTGCCCAGACTCTCGCCGTACTTAATCACCTCGCAGGCTTCCGGCAAATCCACCAATGCCACCTTATGGCAGTAGGGGATGTCCTCCTCGGCCTTCAGCGTCAGGAACTCACCATCCTTCTCATAGACAACCTCCTTACCTTTCGCAATCTCTCCCACCGTAGTTACCACGTTGTCGGCAGCGTTCATCAGCAATGCATTTACCTTTGTCATATTCTCATTCCGTTGTTTAATGGCACAAATATACGAAAAATGCTTCAGTTATCGCTTACTTCCCATCAATTAAACGTTTGTTTTTATGCTAAATTAGTTAAATCACGCTTGATTACGATATATTTTGGTTATCTTTGCATTCCGATTATAATAGTACGCAACAAAAATATAGAAGATAGATGAAACAACAATATGCAAGGGTAACACTGGAAATGCCCGAAAACGAAGATAAGAAATCCCTCCATCAGGAGCTGACATACGAGATTGAGAACC
>JAFUAK010000179.1 GCA_017460765.1 Prevotella sp.
CTCAAAACAGGTCAAAACCCCGTTGTAGAACACAGCGGTTTGGAAAATAAGTTGTACCTTTGCGGCATGAATTTCACGTCGCAGATGAGATACAACCCTGAGACGGGTGAGTACGAGAAGTACTACCGCCTGAAGGAGTCCTACCGCAACGCCAGTGGTCGGGCCTGCACGCGCATTCTCTTGAACGTTGGTTTCATTCACGGGCTTCGGCCTGAGGAGATCCGCGACATCTCCTGCGGTCTGACCTACAAGTATGAGCATCAGGGCGATCGTGAACTGTGGGATGACCAGATGGCCGTCTACAACGAGGCTGTCCGCCAGAAGATTGACGAGTACTGGCAGCGTCTTGTCGAGGAGAGGAAACTCGACATCATCCATCAGGCCTTCGAGGCAAGCAAGGCGAAAGCCGAGCGGCGCATCGACGTGGACACGCTGAAGCATACCGATGCACGTGACATCGGTGCCGAGTGGCTCTGCCTGCAGGCCGTCCGCCAGATTGGCTTCGACCGTTTTCTGCGCTCGCTGGGCTGGAGTGAGGAGCAGGTGAAGCTGGCCATAGGTCACCTCATCGTGCGTACCATATACACTCCCTCCGAACTGAAATCGATGCGCATCATGCGCGACAATTCCGGCATCTGCGAGCTGCTCGACCTCGCCGTCGGTTCCGTTACCCAGCGCAAGGTGTACAGCGTGGCCGACTGGTTCCTGAAGGAGAAGGACAGGATAGAAAAGTACCTCTGTCAGACGACTGACGACCTGTTCCACCCCACGAACCGCATCATGCTCTTCGACCTGACGAACTTCTACTTCGAGGGCCGCAAGGACGGCAGCACCAAGGCGAAGTTCGGCCGTTCAAAGGAGAAGCGGTCCGACTGCAAGCTGCTGGTGCTGGCACTCTGCATCAACACCGACGGGTTCATCCGCTACAGCGCGGTACTGGAGGGCAACACCGCCGACCCGAAATCCCTGCCCGACATGGTGGACAAGCTCATAGCCACCAATCCTACGGGTGCCACAGCCGACCAGAAGGTGCTTGTGGTGATAGACGCCGGCATCGCCTCGCAGGACAACCTCGACCTCATCAAGCAGAAAGGCTACAACTACCTATGCGTCTCGCGCAAGGCACTGACGGACTACGCCGTCAACACCGATGCCAGGACGGTCACCGTGCATGACAGCAGGCAGCAGCCCATCAGGCTGCAGGAGGTACACACGGACGGCGAGGACTACTACCTGAAGATAGACTCGCCCGCCAAGGCCCTGAAGGAGGAGTCGATGAACCGCAGTTTCCGCAAACGCTTCGAGGAGGGACTCGCCGCCATCGCCGCATCACTCACGAAAAAGAACGGGACGAAGAAATACGAGCCGGTCATCAAGCGCATCGGCAAGCTCGAAGGATGGTATCCGTCCATCGCCCGGTACTACCACATCGACGTGGAGAAGGGGAAGGATGACGTGGTAACCTCCGTCACATGGAAACTGGAGATACCCGAGAAGCAGGTCTACGGAACCTATTTCCTGCGTACCAACGTCAGGACGCTCGACGAGAAGACGACGTGGGACTACTATAACCTGATACGCGAGATAGAGTGCTCGAACCGCCAGCTGAAAACCGACCTCAGCCTCCGTCCTATATACCACCAGAAGGACGACAGGAGCGATGCCCACCTGTTCCTCGGCCTGCTCTCATACTGGATAGTGAACGTCATACGCCACCAGATAAAGAAGGAGAACGAGAGACGGAAGAAGGCTGCCCCAGACCCCAAGGCGGAATTCCACACGCCGTACTGGACGGAGATAGTGCGTATCATGAGCACACAGAAGGCCGTCACTTCAGAGGCAGTCAACGCCATGGGAGAGAAGGTAGAGATGAGAATATGCAGCATGCCGACGGAACAGGCTGCTGACATCTACTCCATGTTGAACTACAAGAACATGCCATTCCGAAAAATCAAAGTTTGTAGAACACAGTCGCCATAGCGAGAATACGCAAGTCGCTCATTAGCAAGAAAATTCGAAGCTACAGCGTAAAAGTTGGGTTA
>JAFUAK010000025.1 GCA_017460765.1 Prevotella sp.
CCCCCCTGTGCTAGGGTTCTAAATTGTTTTTCATGTCATCAATCATTCTGGCGACAACAGTTATCATTTGCGGGATGTCTTCCTGGATGGTTTTGAATACGACATCTGAGTCAATCTCAAAATAGTGATGGGAGATCTTGTCGCGCATACCCATCACACCCTTCCAATATATTTCAGAATATTTGGGGAGCAACTGGCCGTCAGTCAGTTTGTCCAGCCCCTTCACGGTCTCGCCCAGCGCTATCAGGTTCATGCAGATGGCATCAAGGCGCATCATGCCGCCTGGAGAACACAAAAAATCATTGGGGGTATCAACGACTGATGACCTCTCGATAATGAGGTCTAACATCGCCTTGATTTTCTGAAGGCTGTCAATGGCTAATTCTTTGTCAAACATAGATACCGTCTCTTAAGATTCTCTGCCGTAGCAGGCTATTCATATTATCACGGACACGGACAATATCGACTCTAGAGCCCAGAAGTTCCTCGAGTTCACTCTGAATCATATCCAATGTGAGGAACGAAGGGGCTTCGCCTTCATAACAGACATCGACATCGCTATCCTCTTTCTGCTCACCACGTGCCACAGACCCGAAGATGCCGATTTTCGTCATCCCATATTTCTTCTGAGCCGTTGGCTTATAGTGCTTCAGCAGTTTCAATATCTCTGTCTTGGTCTTCATATTTATGAATTTACCCCGCAAAGATACGAATTTTCCAGAAACCAACAAAGAAATCAATAGAAAAGTTTGCTGGTATAGGATTATTTTCGTAACTATGTAGGGTATAAGAAAACTTACAAACGCCATGGAAGACCAGAAAAGGATGACGGTGGCGAAAAATTAGCAAAACATTTGGAAGTCTCGTAAATAATGTCTATCTTTGCAGTCAGAACAACAATTACCAATATTTGACTACTTATTATTTATGAGACTACTAACGACATTGATCCTGACGTCATTGATGACGATGAAAGGTTTGGCAATGGGTGCACAGACCCCCGTTGACTATGTAAGTATTCTGGTGGGTACGGAATCGAAGTACTCCCTTTCGACAGGCAACACCTACCCCGCGGTGGCCATGCCCTGGGGCATGAATTTCTGGGTGGCGCAGACAGGCAAGATGGGCGACGGCTGGCAGTACACCTACAGCGCCGACCAGATCAGAGGCTTCAAGCAGACCCACCAGCCCAGTCCCTGGATCAACGACTACGGACAGTTCTCGCTGATGCCGACCGTGGGACAGCCCGTGTTCGACGAGGACCAGCGCGCCAGTTGGTTCTCCCACAAGGCAGAAATCGCCACACCTTATTATTATCAGACGTATCTGGCAGACTACGACATCGTGGCAGAACTGGCCCCGACGGAGCGTGCCGCGATGATGCAGTTCACCTTCCCGCAGACGGAGCAGGCCAATGTGGTGGTCGATGCCTTCGACCGCGGCTCCTACGCGAAGGTGATACCCGGGGAGCGCAAGGTGGTGGGCTACACGACGCGCAATAGCGGCGGCGTGCCCGATAACTTCAAGAACTGGTTCGTCGTCGTCTTCGACAAGCCGTTTGAGACGTATCTCACCGTCAGGGACAGCATCTTCGGCCTGTCAGACGAGATGCAGGCCGACCATGCCGGAGCCATCGTGACGTTCAAGACGCAGCGGGGCGAGAAGGTCTCTGCGCGCGTGGCCTCATCGTTCATCAGCCTGGAGCAGGCCGAGCAGAACCTGAAGGAGATCGGCAGCGACGGGCTGGAGCAGGTGAAGGCGAAGGGCCGGAAGTGCTGGAACGAGGTGTTGGGCCGCATCGACATCGAGGACGGCAACATCGACCATCTGCGCACGTTCTACAGTTGTCTCTATCGTTCGGTGCTCTTCCCCCGCAGTTTCTACGAGATCAACGCGCAGGGCGAACCCGTACACTACAGCCCCTACAACGGGGAAGTGAGGAAGGGCTACATGTTCACCGACACGGGCTTCTGGGACACGTTCCGCTGTCTGTTCCCGCTGCTGAACCTGGTATATCCGTCGATGAACGTGAAGATGCAGGAGGGACTGGTGAACGCCTATCTGGAAAGCGGGTTCCTGCCTGAATGGGCCAGCCCCGGCCATCGTGGCTGCATGGTGGGCAACAATTCTGCCTCGATCGTGGCCGACGCCTGGCTGAAGGGACTGCGAGGCTACGACGTGGAGACGCTGTGGAAGGCCGTGGTGCACGGTACGCAGGCCGTTCACCCCGAAGTGAGTTCCACGGGCCGACTGGGCTACGAATACTACAACAGACTGGGCTACGTGCCCTACGACGTGAAGATCAACGAGAACGCCGCCCGTACGCTCGAATATGCCTACGACGACTGGTGCATCTACCAACTGGGCAAGGCCCTCGGCAAGCCTGAGGAGGAGATCGGCATCTACGCCAAGCGGGCGATGAACTACAAGAACCTGTTCGACCCGAAGACGAAACTGATGCGAGGCAGACTGGAGAACGGGAAGTTCGCAGAGCCGTTCAACCCCCTGAAATGGGGCGATGCCTTCACGGAGGGCAACAGTTGGCACTACACCTGGAGCGTGTTCCACGACCCACAGGGACTGATCAACCTGATGGGCGGCAAGGCTCAGTTCAACCAGATGATGGACTCGGTATTCAGCCTGCCCCCCATCTTCGACGACAGTTACTACGGCTTCCCCATCCACGAGATACGCGAGATGCAGATCATGAACATGGGCAACTATGCCCACGGCAACCAGCCGATCCAGCACATGATTTACCTCTACGGCTACAGCGGCGAGCCCTGGAAGTCGCAATACTGGATCCGCAAGGTGATGGACCGTCTCTATACCGACCGTCCTGACGGCTACTGCGGCGACGAGGACAACGGCCAGACATCGGCCTGGTACGTCTTCTCCGCCCTGGGATTCTACCCCGTCTGCCCAGGCAGTAACCAGTACGTCATCGGCACCCCCTACTTCCAGAAGGCGACCATCCATCTGGAGAATGGCAGGAACATCTCGATTGAGAGTCAGGGCGAGGGCTGCTACATCCAGCAGATGATGCTCAACGGGGCCGACTACCAGCACAACTACCTTGGCCACGACGTGCTGACCAGCGGTGCCAAGATCAACTTCACACTTGGAGAGGAAGCCAACAAACAGCGCGGGACGGCCATCGACGATGCCCCCTACTCTTTCTCCACGGCAACGGCACAGACAGACGCCCCCACCCCAGTGGCACCGCTGCCCTCAGCCAGCCAGGTCAGTTGGCAGCAGATGGAGACCTACGCCTTCATACATTTTGGTCCCAACACATTCGGCGATCGCGAATGGGGCTATGGCGATGCCGATCCTCAGTCGTTCAACCCCACGAGACTCGATACGGAGCAATGGGCGCGCACCATCAAGGAGGCAGGCATGAAGGGCATCATCCTCACGGCCAAGCACCACGACGGCTTCTGCCTGTGGCCTACGAAATATACGGACTACAGCGTGCGCAACTCTCCCTATAAGGACGGCAAAGGCGACATCGTGGGCGAACTTGCTGCAGCGTGCAGGAAATACGGGCTGAAGATGGGTGTCTACCTCTCGCCCTGGGATCGCCATCAGGCTTTCTACGGCACCCCCCACTACGTGGAATATTTCCATGCACAACTGGAGGAACTGCTGACACAATACGGCGACCTGTTCGAGGTCTGGTTCGACGGAGCCAACGGTGGCGATGGCTGGTATGGAGGTGCCAAGGAGTCGCGCAAGATCGACCGTAAGACCTACTACGACTTCCCTCGCGCCCATCGTCTCGTGGCGAAGTATCAGCCCCAGGCCGTCATCTTCTCCGACGGCGGTCCCGGCTGCAGATGGGTGGGCAACGAAAACGGCTATGCCGATGCCACCAACTGGGCCTTCCTGCGCATCAACGATGTCTATCCAGGCTATGACAACTACTACGAACTGACCAGCGGACATGCCGACGGCGACACCTGGGTAGCCTCAGAATGCGACGTGTCCATCCGTCCAGGCTGGTTCTACCACGAGAGCGAAGACCAGAAAGTGAAAAGCGTGGAGCACCTGACCGACCTCTATTACCGTAGCGTAGGCCATAACGGCACCCTTCTCCTGAACTTCCCCGTCGACAAGGAAGGTCTGATCCACCCCATCGACTCTGCCAATGCCGTGAACTTCCACAAACAGATCATGGCGGAACTTGGCAACGATCTGCTGAAGAAAGCCAGCATCAAGGCGTCGAACACGCGCGACCAGAAACTGTACGGCACGCAGAACCTGACAGATGGCAATTACGACACCTATTGGGCAACGGAGGACGGCGTGACGGAAGCCACGCTGGAAATCACGCTGAAAGGGACCCAGAAGGTGAACCGCATGAAACTGCAGGAGTATATCCCATTGGGACAGCGCATCCGGAAATTCAGCGTAGACTACTTCGACGGCAGGCAATGGCAGCCAGTAAGGATCAATGAGGCCACAACCACCATCGGCTATAAGCGCCTGCTCCGCTTCCAGCCTGTCACGGCCAAGAAACTGCGCATCCGCTTCGAGGACAGCCGTGGCCCGATTTGCATCAACGCCCTGGGAGCCTACTACGCCCCCAACGCCCAGGAGAGTTACGAGCAAGAGGAGGACGCCCTCGTCGGCCTCGACTACACCATCGCAGCCAAGGACAGCCGCTCCATCACCCTCGACCTCGGACAGAAGCGCCAACTGCACTCACTCCACTACAAGCCCTCCCACCTCGGCATGGTAGCCAACTACGAGATCCTGGCAGGTGACTCGCCAGAGACTCTACGGCAGATCGCTTCTGGAGAATTCTCCAACATCCGCAACAACCCCATCAGGCAGGACGTGTTCTTCGCCCCTGTCGATGCCCGCTATATCCAACTGAAGGCCGTACGCCTCGTCAACGAAGCAGAACCTATGTCGTATGAGAAAATCATTGTGCAATAGGCTGTTCGCCATCCTGCTGCTGGTTCCTCTGCCTGCATGGGCGCAACTGGTGGTGGTCAAGAACCATCAGCCCAAGGCACGTATCGTCTGTGTCGACGGGCAGGAGGTCAACCAGGAGGCAGCCACCCTCCTGAACACCTTTATAGAAAGGATCTCTGGAGCGACGCTCCCCGTCGTAGAGAATGGCAGTTCCAGAAAAGGTGACATCATCATTGGTGAGACCACGACACTCGCTACGGAAGACGGCTTCGAACTGGACTGCCATGACGACAGGCTCAGCATCCGAACGGGTGGCGGCAGAGGTGCTATATACGGAGTGGCGACGCTGCTGGAAAAGTACTTGGGCGTGAGTTACTACACGCTTGAGAGTTACGACTTGACAAAGTCGGGCACCATCGTCCTGTCTGCCATCAGCCATCACGAAACGCCAGCCTTCCGCTATCGCCAGACACAGAGTTACGGAAACGAAGACCCCATCTACAAACAATGGTTCCGTCTGAAGGAGCCCAAGGAAATCTTTGCCGGCAACCTGTGGGTTCATACCTTCAACCGCATCCTGCCTGCCGCCGTCTATGGGAAGGAGCACCCCGAGTGGTATTCCCTCCTGAACGGCAAGCGACAGCCAGGCGACCACAGCCAATGGTGCCTGACCAATGAAGAAGTGTTTGAGATGGCCTGTCAGAAGATAGATTCCATCTTCAAGGCCAACCCTGACATGAGGACCATCTCCGTCAGTCAGAACGACGGCAACAACACCCAGTGCCAATGTCCAGCCTGCAAGGCCATCGATGAATACGAGGGTTCGCCATCAGGCAACCTCGTGCGGTTCATGAACAAACTCGCCACACGATTCCCCGACAAGGAGTTCTCCACGCTGGCCTACCTCTACAGCATGCAGCCTCCGAAGCATACGAAGCCCCTGAAGAACGTGAACATCATGCTCTGCGACATAGACTGCCGACGCGAGGTACCACTGACAGACAACGCCTCCGGACAACAGTTCGTGAAAGCCCTGACAGGATGGTCGGCTATTTCTGACAACATCTTCATCTGGGACTACTGCATCAACTTCGACAATGTGGTGGCCCCCTTCCCCAATTTCCACATCCTACAAAAGAACCTCCAACTATTCAAGGAGAACCATGCCACGATGGTGTTCGAACAGGCCAACGGCTCGTTGGGTACAGACTTCTCGGAACTTCGTGCCTATATGCTCGCAAAACTGATGTGGGACCCCTATCAGGACAGCGATTCGCTGATGCAGGCATTCCTACAGGGCTACTATCGCGAGGCGGCGCCCTACCTCTACCAGTACCAGAAACTTCTGCAGGGTGCCTTGCTGGCCAGCGGCATACCACTCTGGATCTACGACACGCCCGTCTCGCATAAAGACGGTATGCTCAATGCCAACCTGCGCAAACTCTACAACGAACTCTTCGACCAGGCTGAAGCAGCCGTTGCCACAGACAGTGTCCGACTGAGGCGCGTACGTATCGCCCGTCTGCCCTTACAATACGCAGAACTGGAACTGGCACGTACCAACCCCGGCCAGGACACGGAGGCGACCCACATGCTGCTCAATCTGTTTGAACAACGCACAGCCGAATACCAAATACCCACGCTCAATGAGCGTCGCAACTATCCAGCCGACTACTGCCGCCTGTATCGCGAACGCTTCCTGCCTACCAAGACCGAGAACAAAGCGGCCCTAGCACCTGTCACCTGGATCAATCCGCCAGAGGAGCACTATCAGGAGAAAGCCCGGAAAGCACTCACCGACGGGCTTTATGGCGGTACCTCCTACGGAGAGAGTTGGGTAGGATGGGTTGGTGAGGACGCGGATTTCGTCATCGACCTCGGCCAGGAGCAGGAGATCAGCGAGATAGCCACCGACTTCCTGCACCATCTGGGCGCATGGATCCTGCTGCCGAAGGGAGGCAGTTACCAAGTCTCGACAGATGGTGAGTCCTATAGAGACTTCGGCACGTTCGCCTTCGAAGAGGACAGGGATATCGCCGTTAAATTCCGCTGGGGGCGCGTGGTCGTCTCACAGCCCGTAAGAGCAAGATATATCAAGGTACACGTAGACACGCTGGGCAACTGCCCCTCGTGGCATTACGGTGTGGGCTATCCTGCCTGGTTTTTCCTGGATGAAATCATTGTCAGATAAAACAAAACCAATATGAAAAGACTACAAGCCGCATCGACCACGTATTCGTATCACCCTGCTTCACCGTGGAACGCTATGGGGTGCTCACAAACGGCTACTGGACTAATGAGAAAAGGATTCCCTCAGACCACTATCCCGTCTTTGTGCACCTCAATTATGAACTATCAAAATAAGAAATCATGAAAAGAAACCTGTTTACCATCTTGCTCTGCTGCCTGACCATGAGTCTTTGGGCAGCAAAGAAGACAAAGACCCAGCCGCTGCCGTATCAGAACCCACAACTGACGGTGGAGGAAAGGGTCAGCGACCTGATCCAGCGCATGACGCTGGAAGAGAAAGTAGGACAACTGCGATGCACGCTGGCATGGAACTACTACACCATCAAAGGCAAGGACGTGGTGCCCTCGGAACTGTTCAAGAAGGACATTGAGGAAGGTCATATCGGCATGCTCTGGGGCACCTATCGGGCTGACCCCTGGACGCAGAAGTCGCTGGAGAACGGCCTGAACCCGGAACTGGCGGCGAAGGCTGGCAATGCCCTCCAGAAATACGTCATCGAGCATACGCGCCTGGGCATTCCCCTCTTTCTGGCAGAGGAAGCCCCACACGGCCATATGGCCATCGGCACCACCGTCTTCCCAACGGGTTTCGGCATGGCTGCCACATGGGACCCCAGTCTGATAGAAAAGGCTGGTGAGGTGATTGGCAGGGAGATCCGCCTGCAGGGTGGTCACATCAGTTATGGACCTGTGCTGGACCTGGTGCGCGATCCCCGCTGGTCGCGCGTAGAGGAGACGATGGGCGAAGACCCCGTACTCGCAGGTGAACTGGGAGCAGCGATGGTAAGAGGCCTGGGTGCTGGCGACCTCCAAAAACCTGACGCCACCATCGCCACGCTCAAGCACTTCATCGGCTACGGCACGACGGAGGGCGGACAGAACGGAGGCCCCACATTCGCTGGACCTCGCGAGTTGAAGGAGAACTTCCTGCCACCCTTCAAGAAGGCCATTGATGCCGGTGCCCTCTCCGTGATGACCTCCTATAACTCGCTCGACGGCGTACCCAGCACAGCCAGCAAGGCCCTGCTGACAGACCTGTTGCGCAAGGACTGGGGCTTCAAGGGTTTCGTGGTGAGCGACCTCTACAGCATCGACGGCATCTATGGAACCCACCGCGTGGCACGCAACAAGCAGGAGGCAGGCATCATGGCCCTTCGGGCTGGCGTGGATGCCGACCTGGGCGCCCTGGCCTACGAGCCGCTGGTCGACGCTGTGAACAACGGACTCGTCCAGGAAGAAGAGATCAATCGCGCTGTGGCAAATATCCTGCGCCTGAAGTTCGAGATGGGACTGTTCGAGCACCCCTATGTGGATGCAGACAAGGCCAGACAACTGGTGCGTAACGACGGCAACAAGGAGGTGGCCCGCTCCGTGGCGCGCGAGTGTATCACCCTGCTGAAGAATGAGAACCACATCCTGCCGCTGAATAAGAACGCGAAAGTGCTCGTCTGCGGCCCCAATGCCGACAACGTCTACAACATGCTGGGCGACTATACGGCTCCGCAGGAAGACGGTAACGTGAAGACGATCCTCGATGGCATTCGTTCGAAACTGCCTGCCAGTCAGGTGGAATACGTCAAGGGCTGTGCCGTGCGCGACGTGTCTGAATCCAACATCCAGGCAGTCGTAGAGGCTGCCAGCCGCGCAGATGTCGTCATCGTCGGCGTGGGTGGTTCGAGTGCGCGCGACTTCAAGACCAGTTACAAGGAGACAGGTGCTGCCGTGACGGACAGTAAGACCGTGAGCGATATGGACTGTGGCGAGGGATTCGACCGTGCGACGCTGACGCTCCTGGGCGATCAGCAGAAACTGCTCGATGCCCTGAAGGCCACAGGCAAGCCCCTCGTGGTAGTCTATATCGAAGGACGCCCCCTGGACAAGAGTTGGGCTGCTGCCAATGCCAATGCCCTGCTGACGGCCTACTATCCGGGACAGGAGGGAGGAACGGCCATCGCCGACGTGCTCTTCGGAGACTATAACCCCGCAGGCCGAGTGCCAGTATCCGTGCCTGCCAACATCGGACAGATCCCCGTCTATTACAACAAGAAGCCGCCTATGCCCCACGACTACGTGGAGATGAGCGCCCGTCCGCTCTATGCCTTTGGCTACGGCCTGTCGTACACCACTTTCGAATATGCCGACCTCAGCATCAAGGAGATCGGCGACACGAAATACCAAGTGACGCTCGACGTAACCAATACCGGCCAGTATGACGGCGACGAGGTGGTACAACTCTATATCCACGATGAATTTGCCTCCACAGCCCAGCCGCTGATGCAGTTGAAGAAATTCGAGCGCATCTTTATCCCCAAGGGCGAGACGCGCCATGTAACCTTCGTCCTCGAGGCAGAAGATCTCTCTATCATCAATGCCGACATGCAGCGCGTCGTGGAGCCTGGCGACTTCACCGTCATGATCGGCTCGTCCTCAGACAATATCCTCCAGAAATCAACAATCACAAAAAAATGAAGAAACTACTTATACTTTTCACTTTACACTTTTCACTTTTCACTTCCACGGCCCAACAGCCCGTGGACTACGTGGATCCCTTTATCGGCACCACAAACTATAGCGTCTGCAACCCTGGAGCCGTACTTCCCAACAGCATGATGTCTGTCGTGCCCTTCAACGTGATGGGCAGCGACCTGAACCAGTACGACAAGGACAGCCGCTGGTGGTCGGCTCCCTACGAGTACACCAATAAGTATTTCACGGGCTTTGCCCATGTGACACTCAGCGGTGTGGGCTGTCCGGAACTGGGCACGCTCCTGACCATGCCGACGACAGGCAAACTCGACGTAGACTACCATCACTACGGCTCAGAATATAGCGACGAACAGGCCACACCTGGCTACTATACCGTCAGACTGAAGAGATACGGCATCCAGTGCGAGGTGACAGCCACCCCGCGTACGTCGGCAGAGCGCTTTACCTTCCCCAAGGGCGAGGGACATATCCTGCTGAACCTCGGCAACGGCCTGACCAACGAGGTGGGAGGCATGGTGCGACGTGTCAGCGATACGGAGATCGAGGGCTATCGCCTGCTGGGCACGTTCTGCTATAACCCCCAGGCCGTCTTCCCCATCTATTTCGTGATGCGCGTCAACAAGCAGCCCCTGTCGTCAGGCTACTGGAAAAAGCAGCCACCGATGGACGGACCCGAGAAAGACTGGGATCCTGACAACGGCAAATACAAACTCTACACGACCTATGGCAAGGAACTGGCAGGCGACGACGTGGGCTACTATTTCAACTACGACTGTCAGGAGGGCGAACAGATGGAAGTGCAGATGGGCGTCTCGTTCGTCAGCATCGCCAATGCACGTGAGAACCTCAACAGCGAACAACCTCGCTTCGGCTTCGAGCAAATCCGTGAGAAAGCCCGCCAGGAGTGGGCCAACACCCTGAACCGCATCACGGTAGAAGGAGGAACGGAGGTCCAGAAGCGGATGTTCTACACAGCCCTTTATCACACCCAGATACACCCCAACATCCTGAACGACGTCAATGGCGACTACCCGAAAATGGAATCCGCTGCCATCGGCTCACTCACCACTCTTCACTCTTCACTCTTCACTGCGCCAAAGGCGCGTTACACCGTATTCTCCCTCTGGGACACCTATCGCAACGTGCACCAACTCCAGACCCTGCTATTCCCGGACAAGCAACTCGACATGGTGCGCTCGATGATCGACATGTACAAAGAATGGGGATGGATGCCGAAATGGGAACTCTACGGACGCGAGACGTGGACGATGGAGGGTGACCCCTCGATTCCCGTCATCACCGATACCTGGCTGAAGGGCCTGCGCGACTTCGACGTCGAGACTGCCTACGAGGCCTTCTACAAGTCGGCCACGCTGCCTGCCAAGGAGAACAAGATGCGCCCAGACGTGGACAATTACTACAAGAGAGGCTACGTGCCCATGGGCGAGTATGCCGCAGACATGTCAGGCGACAACTCGGTATCCCACGCCCTCGAATACTACATCGCCGACGCCTCACTGGCCAACCTCGCAGAGGCACTGGGCAAGACCGCCGATGCCAAGCGTTTCCGCCAGCAGAGCCTGGGCTACCGCCACTACTACTCCAAGGAGTCAGGCACACTGCGCCCCATCAATCAGGACGGCACCTTCATCACCCCCTTCGACCCCAAGGACGGGGCTGACTTCTCGAATGCGCCTGGTTTCCACGAAGGCAGCGCCTGGAACTATACTTTCTACGTGCCTCACGACATCTATGGTCTGGCCAAACTGATGGGTGGCAACAAGAAGTTCGTGGAGAAACTGCAGCACGTGTTCGATGAAGGTCTCTACGACCCAGCCAACGAGCCTGACATCGCCTACCCCTATCTCTTCACCTACTTCAAGGGCGAGGAATGGCGCACGCAGAAGACGGTGCGCGAACTGATCAGCAAATACTATTCTGACGAGCCCAAGGGCATTCCCGGTAACGACGACTGTGGCACCATGTCCACTTGGCTGATCTTCTCAATGATCGGTCTCTATCCAGATTGTCCAGGTTCTCCCTACTACGCGTTGACGGCCCCCGTCTTCGACAAGGTGACTCTCCACCTTGACCCTCGCTACTATCCCAAGGGCGACCTTGTCATCGAGGCACCACACGCTTCCGAGGCTTCAGGCTACATCCAGCGCATGACCTTAGGCAACAAGCCCCTGACCCGCTATCGCATCTCGCACGACGAACTGGTCAATGGCTGCCATCTGACTATGCACATCGAATAACAAAGCCCATGAAACGATTATTGGAAGTATGCACGGGCAATCTGCAGAGTGTGATCGAGGCCGTCAAGGGAGGGGCAGAACGCATTGAACTGTGCTCAGCCCTCTCCCTCGACGGGCTGACACCCTCGCTGGGATTGCTCAAGACCGTCCGCAGGCTCTACCCTGCGCTGAAGATCCACGTCCTGATCCGACCCCGTGAAGGCGATTTCGTCTATACGGATGAGGAAGTGCGTATCATGGAGGAAGACATCAAGGCCTCCCTACCCTATGCAGACGGCATCGTCGTAGGCGCTCTCGACACAGAAGGCCTTATCGACATGGAAACAACACGCCGATTGGTGGAAGCGGCGGAAGACAAGCCCGTCACCTTCCATCGTGCTTTCGACGTGTGCCAAGATCCGTTAGAAGCCCTCGAACAGATCATCCAATTAGGTTGCCGCCGTATCCTGACCTCAGGACAGCAACCCAAGGCAGAACAGGGCATCACCCTGCTAAGACAACTGCAGCAACAGGCTGGCGACCGTCTGATCATCATGCCTGGTGGCGGAGTCAACGAAAGCAACGCCCGCCTGATACTCGACCAGACGGGCTGTATGGAAATCCACGGTTCCTGTTCAGGGGGCTGTGGCACGACTTCCGCAGAGAGCGTCAGCAGGGTGAAGGCTATAATTTGTGAATGACCTTCATCAACTGTTCTCCGAGATTGATGGTATAGCCTTGCAGACAGAACACCACCCGATTGAAGGTGTCACAAACGAGGAATACCGGCAATGAGGGACTCGAGAGTTTCATCTGCTCGCGAACCTCTTGACTGATACGCCCGTCGACGTCTGTACCCCAAACGACGGTGGAAGGCAGCATGGCACTAAACTCCTGATAGTTAAACCGCTGCGCCTCGTCATCATTCTGGAAGAGCAAGACCATCTTTCGCCCCCATTGCTCCATCTGCTCCTTATAGATACTGATGTCGCGGAGAGCATGGTTCGTGGGTTCTTGATTGGGTGCGACAATACCTAATACGTAAAAGCCGCGCCCCGTCGTAGAGAGGAGGCTCTTCCGAGTCTGAGTGGCATGGTCGAAATAGAGATCCTCCGCATTCAGAGATCCGATAACCTGCGGCTCTTCCTGATCCTCACGCATCGTGAAATTCACCTTTGTAGGACCATCGACGGTGAATCGCTCCAGATGCACCAGCACCTTCCCGCTGGCAAGACGGGTACCAGTCGTCAGCAGATAGTTGCCTTTCTCCAACGCCACGCCACCCTGGAAATCCCGCTTCCACGTGGCTTCCTCATCATAGGTCAGCAGTTGTGTCTCTCCGTCTACCAACTTGCTCAGCGTGAAATGGATATAGTATTTAGGATCATCGTAATGTTCTACTGGCAGGTAGTTCAGCGTGAGGGTCGACAGTTGTGCGCTCGACTCGGAACGCTTCTCGTAATCCACATCATACCATGCTCCATCCTTATAATACTGCGGTTTGCCATTCACCTCGTTGATACGGGCAGGGAAGCCCAGACTACGGGCTGCTGACACGAAGAATATATTCCGCCCCAGATCATCCGTCACCCGCTCGCGCCAAACGCTCATTGGCTGCATGCGGAGTTGCTGGGGATTATGGTCGTTGTCCAGTTTCAGATATTGCCGACACCAAGCCACCAGGTCAGTCACTTGACGAATATCCTTCAGTTCCCTGCGGAAAAAAGCCTTATAGGGTGTCAACCACTCATTCTCCACGCGGGGAGAGAGCACGTAGCGACAATAGATGTCCGATGTATCCGTCTGTTCCACTTCATTGTCGAGCAGCACTTCCAGCGAGATGTCCCTCAAATCTTTCTTCGAGATGACGCTGAGCAGTTTTTGGGCCATCACGGGGTTCTTGGTCTGGGCAAGATACTGCTGGATGGTCAGATAATTGCCCCGCCAGTCTTCCACAGGCATCGTGGCCTCGTAAGCCCGACGGATGGAGTCTTCCACCGCCAGCCTGCGATTGTTCTCTGCACGCTGTTCTGTAGTCACCTCAGGCAGTGACGCGCTGACGGGAGGTGGCACGATGTCAAGATCCAAACGCTGCGGAAGTGGCTGATCGTCAAGCACCAAGGTCACCTGATCATCCTTGCCGAAGGAGACTTTCCGGATCTTCGTCTTCCCGTCTTTCGATACCCAGAGAAGCATATCGCCACGTCCAGCCGTCAGAAAGGTCTCCCCCTTCGCATCCGTCATTTTCCTGGCCACCGTATAGAATTCTGCGTAGTTATAAAGTTTGAAGGCCACCTGTGCGCCCCCAATGGCCCGCCCCTGTTCATCGACCACACGTACATTGATTCTCGATGTAGGGGCATAGTTGTCGATGACATTAATCTCCGTATAGCAAGGCGTACGGCTCATCACCTCCTCAGGACCATCGTAGTCGCCGAATACCTTCGTATGCATCAGCATACCCCTGGAAGCACTCTCATTAAACCAGCCGAGATTCAAGACCGGCTCTGGCTCACAGGCTCCCAGGAAGTACCAGCGTCCGTCAGCCCAGGCCTCCACCCAGGCGTGGTTATCGTCAGTATGCGCCCAACGAGGGGTATAGACCTGTCGAGCCGGAATCCCCACAGCCCTCAGGGCAGCCACAGTAAACGTTGACTGTTCACCACATCGTCCGTAGGCCGTCTTCACAGAAGCCAGCGGACTACTCGTACGGGCATCGCTGGGGCGATAGGTCACATGCTCATGACACCAATGGTTCACCTCAAGGATGGCATCCTTCATCGACAGGTGTGCTACTCGCTGTTTCAGTGCGCCAAAGAATACTTCACGGCTATTGTCGAGATTCTCGTTGTTCACTCTTACAGGCACCACGAAATGGCGAAACTCCCGCTCTGGGACAGTCTTACCCCAAGGCATTTCGTCCCTCGCCTGCAACGACAGTGACACATTCTGTTCATAAAACGCCTTAGGATAGTCTGTCTTGTCAGGCAGCGGCATATATTGATACAGGAATGCTACGTAGTCATCCCTTGTCTGTCCCATCGCCATGACACTGCCAAGCAGCACTACGGCCATCATCATCTTTTTCATAGTCCCCTTGCCTTCCAGATGCGGTCCTTAGCCGCGTTGATCTCTTGAAATTTCCTCTCTGCCGCCTTGCGCACATCCTCGCCCAAGGCAGCCACCTTGTCAGGATGATGCTCAAGCGCCAGTTTGCGATAGGCCTTCTTCACCTCGGCATCGCTCGCATCAGGACTCACGCCCAGCACCTTATAGGCATCCTCCAGCGTGTTGCCCTCAAGATGGAGCATCGAATCAACCTCACGCTCACGCAGTCCCATCCACAGGGCGCACTCCTTCAAAGCCGTAATCTCGCTCTGGGGCACGCTACCGTCGGCCTTCGCCACCATCACGAGATAGTTCAGCAACTGTAGCCGCTGCGAATAGTCCATCTGCTGATTGATCTGCGCACAGCACTGACGAACGGTCTGCTTGAACTGCGACCACCCCTCACGCCTCTGCTCGTCGAAGAGTTTGTTCAGGATCTCATTGCCCTGCGACACTGCAC
>JAFUAK010000180.1 GCA_017460765.1 Prevotella sp.
GATGTAACTGCCCACGCGACAGAACTGGTGGAACAGACAGGTGGCAGAAATGATGGCATAGTCCTCAACCACCACTTCACCAGCAAACTTCGTGGAGTTGCCGATGATGCAGCCATTGCCGATCTCACAGTCGTGGGCCACATGCATATTCTCCATCAGTAGGTTGCCATTGCCCACTACGGTCTTGCCCTTGGAGGCCGTACCACGACTGATGGTCACATTTTCGCGGATGGAGTTGTTGTCGCCGATCTCACAGGTGGTTTCCTCACCCTTGAACTTCAGGTCCTGGGGCTTCGTGGAAATGCTGGCTCCTGGGAAGAACTCGTTGCCTGAACCGATACGGGCACCGAAATGAACGGTTACGTTGTTGAGGAACTTATTATTGTCACCAATGACCACATTCTTGTCAATCACGCAGAAAGGGCCGATAATGTTGCCGTCACCGAGTTTTGCCTCGGGATCAACGACTGCTAATGGATGTATTTGATTGGCCATAATCTATTTGTTCTTAACGATTTGCGCTGTGAAGGTGGCTTCGGCTACTACATGGTCTCCTACGAAGATGTAACCCTTCATGGAAGAGATGCCATGACGCACAGGGGCCAGCAACTCAACCTTGAAGATCAGCGTGTCGCCGGGTACGACCTTCTGACGGAACCTCACGTCATTAATCTTCATGAAATAGGTGCTCCAGCGCTCCGGCTCCTCGAGGGTGTTCAGCACAAGCAGACCACCACATTGGGCCATGGCTTCAATCTGAAGGACGCCGGGCATCACAGGTTCCTGAGGGAAGTGCCCCTGGAAGAAAGGCTCGTTGGAGGAGACGTTCTTAATACCGACAATCGTGGTGGCACCCAGTTCGACAACCTTGTCCACCAACTGCATAGGATAGCGGTGGGGCAGGAGTTCGCGGATGCGGTTCACGTCCATCACAGGCTCCTCGTTGGGATCATAGATAGGGGCCTGAATCTCGTGCTTGCGAATCTCCTTACGCATCAGGCGGGCAAACTTGTTGTTGATCGTATGTCCTGGACGTGTGGCGATGATTCTTCCCTTGATGGGCTTGCCGATGAGCGCCATATCACCGATGATGTCGAGCAACTTGTGGCGTGTGCACTCATTGTCCCACTGCAGGGGCTTGTGCTGGATATAGCCCAGATCCGTAGCGTCGCGATGCTCCACGTGCAGCATGTCTGCCAACATGTCGAGACGCTCCTGCGTGGTCTGACGCTCGTAGATCACAATGGCATTGTCGAGGTCGCCACCCTTGATGAGATTCGCCTGAAGCAGCGGCTCGATGTCGCGAACGAATACGAAGGTACGTGCAGAGGCAATCTCCGTGGGATATTTCCTGGGATCATCGAGGGTTGCAAACTGCGAACTGATAAACTTCGACTCAAAGGAGCACATCGCCGTGATGGAGAAGTTCTCGTCGGGCAGGATGGTGATGATCGAACCAGTATTGTCGTCTTTCACCTCAATCTTCTTTCGGATGACATACCAGTCCTTAGGGGCATTCTGCTCTTCGATGCCCACCTCTTTGATCTTATCCACATACTGGATAGCAGATCCGTCGAGGATGGGGAACTCCGGGCCGTTCACTTGAATCATACAGTTGTCAATGCCCAACGCATAGAGGGCAGAGAGACCGTGCTCAACGGTAGAGATGCGGGCATCACCCTTGCCGAGAACGGTGCCACGCTGAGTATCCACCACATTCTCTGCAACGGCGTCAATAACGGGTTCACCCTCCAGGTCGATTCGCTGAATCTTGTAACCAGTATTCTCAGGGGCTGGGTTAAATGTCACAGTCAGGTTCAGACCTGTATGCAGTCCTTTACCAAATAGTGAAAAACTGCCTTTCAATGTCTTTTGCTTCATATCTTGCTTATTTCTTTTTCAGTTCTTCAATCTCCTTCCTCAAGGCTGCAATCTCTTTGTACATTTCAGGCAGTCTTGGATAGACGGCCTTTGCCTTGAAGAAGACTTTCGGGTCGATGGCGGGAGAGCCGATCAGCGTCTCACCGTTGCCCTTCGTGTTCTTGATGACACCACTCTGAGCGCCGATGAAGGTCTTGTCGGCAATCTGAATATGACCAGAGAAACCGGCCTGACCGCCTACCATACACCATGCACCGACTTTCGTGGAACCGGCGAGACCCACCTGTGCCGACATGACGGTGTTCTCACCGATCTCACAGTTGTGGGCTACCTGAATGAGGTTGTCGAGTTTCACGCCCTTACGGATGACAGTCTGTCCCATCGTAGAACGGTCGATACAGGTATTGGCTCCAATCTCAACGTCATCCTCAATCACCACGATACCAATCTGCGGAATCTTGTTGTAGCCCTCTGTATTGGGAGCAAAGCCGAAACCGTCAGCACCAATGACGGTACCTGCGTGGATTGTCACATTATTTCCTAATTTGCATCCCTGATAGATGGTGACGTTCGGATAAATCAGACATTTCTCACCGATGGTAACACCATCACCAACCACGGTATGGGCATAAATCTGCGTACCGTCGCCAATCACGGCCCCGTCACCAATTACAGCGAAGGCTCCGATGAAGACATCCTTGCCTATCGTAGCCTTGGGAGAGATAGAGGCCAACGAGTCGATGCCCGTCTTCTTGGGCTTCATCGACTCATACAACTGAAGCAGCCTGGCCACACACTCATAGGCGTTCTTCACGCGGATGAGGGTAGCACTGACAGGCTTGTCTAATTCGACATCTTCGTTTACAAGGACGACACTCGACTTGGTCTCGTAGATATAATGGGTATATTTGGGATTCGACAGGAAGGAGATGGCACCAGGCACTCCTTCTTCTATCTTGGCAAAGGTGTTGACGGTTGCATTCTCGTCACCTTCCACTTTGCCTTGGATAAATTCTGCAATCTGTTTGGCTGTAAATTCCATAAATCTGGTTTTCTTCGTTATATTTCGTGCAAAGATAACAAAAATTATTCAAATCGCTGATAACAAAGATAATATTTTCTTATTTTTTTAGAAAGTAATTGAACATTTAGCAATTCGGAAGCCTCTGAAATGTCCTTGATGGTGCCGTCTTTGTAAAGAATTGATATACTATCATCATCCACATTATACATGTCTTTCGAGATGGTATTGACACTCATCAGGTAGTGGGCATCCTCAACGGGAATGGACAGGTTTCTGGCGATGGATGCCTGAAGTTCGTCGATGCGTTCCTGCGGAATCGGCTCCTCGTGCACCTCCACCTTGAAGATGTTCCGGTCGAGCATGTCGCAGGCCAGTGTAGCCAGGATCTTGTCGTCATGATGCTTCCAGGCCTTCATCGCACTCCAGATGTCAGAGTCGTCGAGTTCCTCATAATTGGTCAGTGCTTCCGTGTGTCCGGCGAACCATGCGGCATCCACATCATGCTGGAGGAAATAGTACAGGGCAGGGGAGGCGAACACGTCCTGTCCCTGTCTGATGAGATCCTTCGCTCTGGTTAGCATGTTCACCAGAACCTTCTCATAGGCCACACAGGTACGATGGAGATATACCTGCCAATACATCAGTCGCCGCGTGGTCAGATAGTTTTCCAGGGAGTAAATGCCTTTCTGGTCTACCACCAATGTGTCGTCTACTACGTTGAGCATCTTGATGATGCGTGCCGAGCCGATGTTTCCCTCCGTCACACCTGTATAGAACGAGTCGCGGCGCAAGTAGTCCAGCCGGTCCATGTCGAGTTGGCTCGATATCAGTTGGTGCAGGAAGTTCTTCGGGTAGTCGCCCTTGAAGATGTTGATGGCCAAGTTCAGTTGCCCGTTGAAGTGCCGGTTGATTTCCTCCATCATCATCAGTGAGATATCCTCATGCGAGATGCCGTGAATCAGCGTATTCTCCAGGACGTGTGAGAAAGGGCCGTGCCCGATGTCATGCATCAGGATGGCAGCCTGTACGGCTTCCGCCTCTGTGTCGAAGATAAAGATGCCTTTCTGTTGGAGCGACAATACAGCCTCCGACATCAGGTGGAAGGCACCTAATGAGTGCTGAAAGCGCGTGTGTCTGGCTCCGGGGTAGACCACCGAGGCCAGTCCTAGTTGGTTGATGCGGTTGAGCCGTTGGAACAGCGGGTGCTCCACGATGCCGTAGAGCAGTCCGCGTGGTATCTTGATGAACCCGAATACAGGGTCATTGATGATCTTTGCTTCTTTCATGGCTGCAAAGGTACGAAAAAAAGATGGATAAAACAAGAATATGAAAAGAAAACAACCCTTGGAAATAAAAGACCATACCGAGGAGGACAGGGACACCAGGGTCACCTGATAAATAACCCACCCTTATTTCCGGATAAGGGTGGGTTATTGCTGAATAAGGATGCCTTATTGGCGGGCTTAGAGTCCTACCTTTTTTAGTTCGATGGCCATCTCCTGTTGGAGTTCCTGGGCCTTCTGGGCCGCGACCTCCGCGAAGTCCTCGTCATGGCTGGCGTAGATGATGCCGCGAGAGGAGTTAACCAGCAGACCGCAGTCCTTCGTCATGCCATACTTGCAGACCTCCTGAAGACTTCCGCCCTGGGCACCGACGCCAGGCACGAGCAGGAAATGATTGGGAGCCACTTTGCGGATATCCTCGAACATACGGCCTTGCGTCGCACCGACGACATACATCATGTTCTCGTCATTGCCCCATTGCTGGGAGGTCTTCAGGACTTTCTCGAAAAGGCGCTCACCGTCTTTGTCCTCCGTCAGTTGGAAGTCATGCGAGCCTTTATTCGAGGTCAAGGCAAGCAGGATCACCCACTTATCCTCATAGCCGAGGAACGGGGTGACAGAGTCTTCACCCATATAGGGGGCCACCGTCAGGGCATCGACATTGTATTCCTCGAAGAAGGTCTTGGCATACATCTTCGACGTGTTGCCTATATCACCACGCTTAGCATCAGCAATGATGAAATGATTGGGGTATTCCTCCTTTAGGTAGTCGATGGTAGCCTCAAAGGCCAGGATGCCATCCACGCCGTAGGCCTCGTAGAAGGCAAGATTGGGCTTGTAGGCGACGCAATAAGGGGCCGTCGCGTCGATGATGAGGGCATTGAACTCGCAGATGGCGCGGAAGATATAGTCCTCGCCGTCCTTGGCCTTTGCCTCGTCGATGATACACTGGGGAATCTTGTCGATATCCGTGTCGAGTCCTACGCAGAGGAAACTCTGCTTCTCGCGGATTTGAGTGATGAGTTCTTGTCGGGTCATAATTCTGTTTCTTTCATTCGTTCTGCATTCTCGGCCACGGTGAGGGCATCGATCATGGCCTGGATGTCACCGCCGAGGAAGCCCTGCAGGTCGTGGGTGGTATAGCCGATGCGATGATCAGTGACGCGGCCCTGCGGGAAGTTGTAGGTGCGAATCTTTGCACTGCGGTCACCAGTCGATACCAGACTCTTGCGGCGCGAGGCGATGTCGTCCATATACTTCTGGTGCTCCTTGTCGTAGATAAAGGTGTAGAGGCGGGAGAGGGCGCGCTCCTTGTTCTTCGGTTGGTCGCGCGTCTCGGTACACTCGATGAGGATTTCCTCGGTTTCACCGGTGTTCGGGTTCTTCCACATATAGCGCAGACGGACACCAGACTCCACCTTGTTCACGTTCTGTCCACCGGCACCGCTGGAGCGGAAAGTGTCCCACTTAATCTCACCCTCGTTCACGTGCACCTCGAACTTGTCGGCCTCAGGCAGTACGGCCACTGTGGCAGCCGAGGTGTGCATGCGGCCTTGGGTCTCCGTTGCGGGCACGCGCTGCACGCGATGCACGCCCGACTCATACTTCAACGTGCCGTAGACATCGGTACCACTCACCGCGAAGTCGATCTCCTTGAATCCGCCGACGGCACCTTCCGACACACTCGTGATGGAGAGTTGCCAGCCCTTCGACTCGCAGTAACTCTTGTACATCTTGAACAGGTCGCCGGCAAAGAGGCAAGCCTCGTCGCCGCCCGTTCCAGCACGGATCTCCATCTGCACATTTTTGGCATCCTCGGGATCCTTGGGAATCAAGGCAATCTTAATCTCTTCTTCAAGTTTTGGTTGAAGTTCCTCGTTGGCAGCCAGTTCCTCACGGGCCATCTCCTTCATCTCGGGGTCAGTCTCGTTGGCGAGGATATCCTTCGCCTCCTTGATACCATTCAGACAGGCGATGTAGCGCTTGCGGGCATCCATGATGTCGCCCAGGTCCTTGTATTCCTTGGTCAGTTTCACAAAACGGTTCTGATCGGCTATTACGCTGGGGTCGGTAATCAGCGTTGATACCTCCTCAAAGCGGGCCTCCAGGCCGTCGAGTTTCTGTAGTATGCTGTTATTATCCATAATCTTTATGATGATTGTTGCTGTGGCACAGCAACATACTGAACTAATAGGTGAAGGTGCCGAATTCGCTTTGGATGGTTAGTGAGCGGGGACCTTCCTCGATGTGACCGACCACCTGGGCATCGATGTTAAAACTCTTCGATATCTCAATGACTTTGTCGGCAACTTCACGACGAACATAGATCTCCATGCGGTGACCCATGTTGAAGACCTGATACATCTCCTTCCAGTCGGTGCCTGAACACTCGTGGATGGCGCGGAAGAGTGGGGGCACAGGGAACATGTTGTCCTTCACTACGCGGCAGATGTCGCTCACGAAGTGCAGTACCTTGGTCTGTGCACCACCTGTGCAATGTACCATGCCGTGGATCTCGGGACGGAGTTTGTCGAGCAGTCGCTTGATGACAGGGGCGTAGGTGCGGGTGGGGGAGAGCACGAGTTGGCCCATGTCGGGGAGTTCTGCTTGTTGACATGACATGTCAACATACGGGACGGTGTCGGTCAGTTTGTACTTGCCGCTATACACCAGTTCGTCGGGCACGGCGTGGTCGAAACTCTCGGGGTATTTTTCTGCCAGATATTTCGCGAAGACATCATGACGGGCGGAGGTCAGACCATTCGAGCCCATACCACCGTTGTAGCGCTTCTCGTAGGTGGCCTGTCCTGTGGAGGAGAGACCTACAATCACGTCACCCGGACGTATATTAGCATTGTCGATGACATCGCTGCGCTTCATGCGGCAGGTGACGGTGGAATCGACGATGATGGTGCGTACCAGGTCACCCACATCGGCCGTCTCACCACCTGTCGGCCAGATGCCGATACCCATCCCGCGCAGTTCGGCAAGCAGTTCGTCGGTACCGTTGATGATGGCTGAGATCACATCTCCCGGCACGAGCATCTTGTTGCGCCCGATGGTGGATGATACGAGGATATTATCCACGGCACCCACACAGAGCAAGTCGTCGGTGTTCATTACGATGGCATCCTGTGCAATACCCTTCCAGACGGAGAGATCGCCCGTCTCCTTCCAGTACATGTAGGCGAGACTCGACTTCGTGCCTGCACCGTCGGCATGCATGATGTTACAGTACTCGGGATCTCCACCCAGAATATCAGGGATGATCTTGCAGAAAGCCTGCGGGAAGATTCCCTTGTCAATGTTCTTGATGGCGTTGTGCACATCCTCCTTGGCGGCACTCACGCCACGCATCATATATCTGTTATCCATTTTCACCTTTTCACTTTTTCACCTTTCCTTTCCGTTCCAGAACTCCCACGAAGCGAAGGCCTGCAGGAGGAGCATCTCCAAACCATTCTTCACGTCGGCCCCGTGCTCGGCACCCTTTCGCATGAAGAGGGTCTGGTCAGGGTTGTAGATCAGGTCATAGAGAATGGTGTGGTTGTCCATGGCCTCGTAGGGCAGTTCCGGACACTCCTCAGTATGAGGATACATGCCCACAGGCGTGCAGTTCACGATGACATTGTATTCCTTGATAACCTCCGGCGTGATACTCTTGTACTGGATGGTCTCGGGGCGTTCATAACGACTTACAAAGACGGGTTCAATACCAAGGGACTTCAGACCGTAGCAGATGGCTTTCGAGGCACCGCCCGTTCCGAGAATCAAAGCCTTCTTGTGCCACTTCTTATCCAGCATCGGCTCGATGCTCTGTGTAAAACCGATGACATCGCTATTGAATCCCTTCAGAATGGTCTTGTTCTTCTCATGGGTGACTCGGATTACATTGACAGCACCGATGGCCCTCGCCTCCGGCGAGAGGGAGTCGAGGAAGGGAATGACCTTTTCCTTGTAAGGGATGGTCACGTTCAGTCCCCTCAGTTCGGGATTCTTGTCCAGTATTTCCGGAAGAATGTCAATACTGGGAATCTCATAATTCTCATACTTGGCATTGATTCCCTCGTCAGCAAACCTCTGGTTGAAGTAACTGATGGAAAACGAATGTCCCAGCGGATAGCCAATTAGTCCGTACTTGTCCATTGTCATCGGTATTTATTTAGTTGCGAAATACATCGTACAGATGCCGAAGGTCAGTCGTCGGAACGATGCCTCCTTGAAGCCCGCCTTCCTGAGGATTCCCACCATCCTCTCTCCCTGGGGGAAGGCTTCGATGGTCTTCGTTAGGTAGTCGTAGGCGCGCTTGTCCTTCGAGATGAGCCGTCCATAGACGGGCAGCACCGTGTGGGAGTAGATATGGAAGAGTTGCTTCATCGGAAACGAGACTGGCGTCGTCAGTTCCACAATGCTCAAGTGTCCTCCATCTTTCAGGACGCGGCACATCTCACGAAGGCCTTTGTCCAGGTCGGCGAAGTTACGGATGCCGAAGGCTGCCGTCACGGCATCAAACGATCCGTCAGGGTAGGAGAGTGCCAGACAGTCTTCCTTCTCGAAGGAGATGATATCCTGCAGTCCTGCCGTCTTCACTTTCTCCCTTCCGATCTCCATCATCCCCTCACTGATATCTGCGCCGACGAGTCGGTCGGGCTGCAGCATCCTGGCAGCGAGGATGGCGAAGTCACCGGTTCCGGTAGCAATATCGAGCAGGGTCTTGGGCTTGTGCGGCTCCAGTTGGCGGATGGCCTTCCGTCGCCAGCCCTTGTCTATGTCCCACGACAGACGGTGGTTCAGTTTGTCATAGGTCGGAGCGATATTGTCGAACATCTGCTCCACCTGACTGGCCTTCTCACCGTCGCCATAGGGCTTGATCTGCTCTTGCTGATAGTTCATTACTTACTCTTGAAAGCCTTGAGCCAGCCGCTGACGTTCTTCTCGATTCTCGTGGCGATATCCTCATCGCTGGCCTCACGCTCGAAACGCTCACCCACGATGTGCTCGTAGAGTTCGATATAGCGGTCTGATACGCTCTCTGCATATTCGTCGGTGATCTTGGGCATCACCTGGCCGGGCTCGTTCATGAAATTGTGCTCGATGAGCCACTGGCGTACGAACTCTTTCGAGAGTTGTCTCTGGGGCTCGCCCTTGGCGAGTTTCTCTTCATAGCCGTCGGCATAGAAGTAGCGGCTGGAATCGGGGGTGTGGATCTCGTCGATGAGATACACTTTACCATTGCGCTTACCGAACTCATACTTTGTGTCTACGAGGATCAGTCCGCGCTTGGCGGCGATGTCCTGTCCGCGCTTGAAGATCTTGCGAGTATAGTCCTCCATGACGGCGTAGTCCTCTGCCGATACCAGCCCCTGGGCGATGATCTCTTCCTTGGATATATTCATGTCGTGCCCCTCGTCGGCTTTGGTGGTCGGGGTGATGATGGGCTCGGGGAAACGCTCGTTCTCCTTCATACCGTCGGGCAGTTTCACACCGCAGAGTTCACGGCAACCGTTCTTGTACTCGCGCCAAGCCGAACCAGTCAGGATGCTGCGGATAATCATCTCCACGCGGAAACCCTCGCACTTCAGACCGATGGTCACCATAGGATCGGGCGTGGCCAGTTTCCAGTTCGGACAGATGTCCGTCGTGGCATCGAGAAACTTGGCGGCA